>JAYRVN010000161.1:0-5029 GCA_041918535.1 Chloroflexota bacterium | reverse complement strand
GCCTCTCATCCGCAAAAACAATCGCCTCGTCGCAGCCAGTTGGGATGAAGCGCTCAGCCTGGTGGCGCAGAAGCTCAAGCAGCATGGCAACGCCGCCGCCGGACTAGCCGGCGACCGCCTGAGCAATGAAGACCTCTTCCAGTTCCAGAAATTATTCCGCACCGGTCTGAAGAATAACAACCTTGATCTGGCTAACAAACGGCTGGCCGGCGGCGACATTGTGGCCGAGGTCGGCCTGGCCGGCGGCAGCAATCTGGGCGAGTTAGGTAAGGGAGACGCCATTCTGGTCATTGCCAGCGATTTGCACGCCGAGGAGCCGATCTGGTGGTTGCGCGTGAAGCAAGCGGCGCAACGCGGCGCGGCGCTAGTGGTGATGAATTTACGGCCGACGCGGTTGGACAAGTTTGCTGATTATGTGGTGCATTACAGCTATGGCGCGGCGCTACAGGCGGCGGGGGAGTTGGTTTCGGCCGAATCCGATCACGCCGTTGCCCTGCGCAGCGCCGCCAATCTGGTCATCTTTTACGGCTACGAAGGCCTGACCTACGCCGAAACGGACGCCCTGGCACGCACACTGGGCAATTTGCTGCTCCAGAGCGACCATGTAGGACGCAAGAACAACGGCCTCATCCCCGTTTGGCCGCACAACAACACCCAGGGCGCCTGGGACATGGGCATCAACCCGCGCCTGGCCCCCGGCTACAAGGATATCCGCGAGCCGGGCCTGGACGCCGACGCCATTTATACCGGAGTCGAATCGGGCGCTGTCAAGGCTCTCTATGTTTTGGGCAGTGACCCGGTGGGCGACGGCTATCTGAGCGGGCGCGGCCGACTCGATTTTCTGATTGTCCAGGAACTGTTCCTGACGCCAACAGCAGAATCGGCCGATGTGGTATTACCCGCCCAAAGTTGGGCCGAGCGTGACGGCACGTACACCAGCGGCGAGCGGCGCGTGCAACGCTTCTACGCGGCCATCACCAAGCTGGGCGACAGCCGCCCCGACTGGCAAATTCTGGCCCAGGTGCTCAACAAGCTGACCGACGGGGCCGAGAAAGTGCCTTTTGGGGCCAGCCTGGTTTTCAAGGAACTGGCTAAGGCAGCCCGACCCTACAAAGATATGGATTATCGCTCACTGGCGCAGGTGGTGGAGCAGTTTCCCAAAGTGGGCGGCGAGGATTTGTACTACGGCGGGACGAGCTATGACAATACGGCCGGGATGGGGCAACAGTGGGCGGTTTCGGCCGAAACCAAGAAACCCAAGAAACCCTATGACGTGCCGCCGATAGTTGTCGCCGATAGCGCCGGCCTGCCTCTAATCCCCATTGCCCATAATTACCCGCCCGGTGCGCTTTTGCACCATTCGGCCATCCTGTCCAAACGCATGGCTCAAGCTCAGGCGCGCTTGCATCCCGACGACATGCAAAGGCTGAATGTGGCCGACGGTGACACACTCACCCTGCGCGTGAACGACCGGCTGGAAAGTGTGACCGTGTGCGCCGACCAGACCACGCCGGTCGGCCTCGGTCTGCTGCAAGGTCTGGCCGCCCATGCTTCTCTGGCGTCAGTGGAGTTGGCCCGCTAAGAGGTTGAATCATGCGCGACAGCTTGCTGGATCTGGTCTGCTGCCCTCTTTGCCAGGCGCCATTGCGTGTGGAAGCCACAGAATGGCGTGATGGTCAGGCCTGGGCCGGCCAGGTGGTTGGTCGTTGCGGCCACCGTTACCCTATCCAGGATGGTATGCCGCGTCTGTATGTGGAAGATGAAAGCTGGGCCGTTAAATCGGCCGAAGCGCGCGGTTGGGTGCAGTATCATCAACAGCTGGGCATCTACGAACCCGTTCCCGACGCGGTGGATTTGCAGATACCCTACCATTCGGCCGAACCCTGGCCGGGCATCGCCCGCAGTTTTGACATAGCTCTGGAGACCCTACAATTAACGGGCCAGGAAACCATTCTCGACTTGGGCGCTGGCCGGGGTTGGGCCGCCAAACAGTTCGCCTTGCACGGTTGCCGCGTGGTAGCATTGGACATCATACCCGATCTGAACATCGGTTTGGGACGCGCCTATGCATTGATGGGATCGGCCGGAGTGCAATTTGACCTAGTCATTGGGGATGGTGAGCGGCTTCCCTTTAAGCCCGGCGTTTTCGACGTTGTTTTCTGCTCCGCTACGCTACACCACGCGTCCGATCTAACACTCCTTTTGAGAAACATCGCTTATGTGTTGAAGAGCGACGGGCGTCTGTGCGCTATTTATGAACCTTGCATCAGTCTTCTCGAAGATGAAAAAGCCATCTTGATTAAGGACGCGGCGGAGGAATTGAGCCTGGGGATACATGAAACCCGCCCTGATTTCAACCAGTATATGACGGCGTTGGCCGGGGCCGGTTTGGTCGTCGAATGCGCTTTCTCCCCGCAGACCTATACCTTGCCGGATACTGATTTGTTGGCTATAGCGCACGGGGAGGGCGTCATGTGGGACAGCCGTTGGGCGCGTTTGCATCAACATTATCCATACATAAAACGCTTTGTGGCAAAGCGGTGGGCTATATGGCGGCAAGGTCAATGGTCGGAGATCGGCCGATTCCGCAGCACGGACGCGCGAACACAAGCCCAATTTAGCCTTCTACAGTGGACTACAGGTGAGCTATGCCTGGTCGCTCGCAAACCCGACTCGTCGTGACACGAGCCTGAGATTATGCCTATGACAACTGGACAAATTGCCCTCCGCGCCCTCATCGTGGGCTTCATCGTCAGTTTCGCCGTCATCACCGGCTTTGCCTACACCACCTTGCTGGAGCGCCGCCTGTTGGCGCGCTTGCAGGCGCGCATGGGCCCTAACCGCGCCGGTTACATCCCTTTCCCCCGTCGGGGTAAGCGCGAGTTAAAGCTATTAGGTGGCATCATGCAGCCCGCCGCCGACGCCGTCAAACTCTTTTTCAAAGAAGACATGACGCCGGCCATGGTAGACCGCGTGGTCTACAATCTGGCGCCCATGCTGGCTATCATCCCGGCCATCCTCATCCTGGCTGTCATCCCCTGGGCCGGACCGGTCTTCGGCTATCCCGATTACTTCGCCATCGCGCCGGGCATTGATGTGGGCATCCTCTTCATCCTGGCCATTACTTCCATCGGTGTGTATAGTATCGCCCTGGCCGGCTGGGGCTCTAACAGCAAGTACGCCGTCCTGGGCGGCATCCGCGCCTCGGCCCAGATGATCAGCTATGAACTGGCCATGAGCCTCTCCGTCTTGCCGCCGCTCATGCTGGCCGGCTCCATGGATTTAGGCGTCATCGTGGCCAAACAAGCCGGCGGCTGGTACGTGCTGCTCTCCCCCTTCGCCGCCGTCATCTTTGTCATCAGCGTTTTTGCCGAGCTGCAACGCTCCCCCTTTGATCTGTTGGAAGCGGAACAAGAGCTTTCCTCCGGTTACAATGTGGAATATGGCGGGATGCGTTTCGGCATGTTTTTTATGGCCGAATACATGAAAATGATCGCCTACAGCGCCATTGCCGCCGTCCTTTTCTTTGGCGGCTATCGCGGCCCATTCATTGATCAGGTACCGGCGTTGGGCTTTGTATATATGCTCATCAAGATATTCATCGGCCTGTGCGTCATGGTTTGGGTGCGCGCTTCCTTCCCGCGCCTGCGCTATGATCAACTGATGAGCTTTGGCTGGAAGGTGCTGCTGCCTATCTCCTTGTTGGTCTTTATCGTGACCGCCACGTTTATTGTGCTGGCCGAGGAAGGCATTCTGGCGCTGCCGTTCTAGGCTGATATTGCTCAACTCTTAGCAATTGGACTGAAGCTGACTGGTGGAGAACTCTTATGTTTGAAATGGTTGGAGCTCTGGCGAAAGGGATGGCGACGACATTAAAGCATCTCGTGCGTCCGCCGGTAACCATCGCTTATCCGGAGACCAAGCGACCGACACGGCGGCGCTTCAAGGGGCGGCATCATTTGAAGCGCTACGACAACGGCCTGGAGCGGTGCATTGGCTGTTCGTTGTGCGCGGCGGCCTGTCCGGCGGATGCGATTTTCGTGGAAGCGGCCGAAAACACGGATGCGCAGCGCTATTCGCCGGGTGAGCGTTACGCTTCCACTTATGAGATCAACATGTTGCGCTGCATTTTTTGCGGCTACTGTGAAGACGCCTGTCCGACTCAGGCCATTGTCCTGGGCAACGAATACGAGCTGAGCTTCTATGACCGCGCCAGCGCCATTTACACCAAAGAAATGTTAATCGAGTCGGTCAAAGGGGGCAGCCAACCGACGCCCCAACAAACCGAGCCGGGCAAGTTCACTCGCTCCATCCCCGACATGGAGGATGCGGATTAGTCGCCCGGCGCAAAACCGGCGCGGCATGAAAAGAAAGGTACTATGGGCAGTCCAATCGTCTTTTTCCTCCTGGCTTTCGTGGCGGTAGCGGCGGCGCTAGGCATGTTGCGCAGCGCCAGCGCCATTCACAGCGCCTTGTTCCTGGTGTTAACGATGGCGTCCATTGCGGTCTTCTTTTTAATTCTGAGCGCCCCTTTCATCGCCATGGTACAGATCACGGTATACGCCGGGGCTATCATGGTCTTGTTCCTGTTCGTCATTATGTTACTGGGCGCGGAAAGGTTGCATGATCCACAACGAGAAGGGGCCAATTGGCAACCGTGGGCGGCCGGCGTGCTGGCCCTGACGCTATTGGGCAGCTTCTTTCTGGGAGTCTTGCCCAGTCTGAACAACACGGCCGGGCAGCGTATGCCGGCGCTGGAGGCCGGGCCGGAAGCTATCGGATTAAGTCTTTTCGGCAACTATGTCTTCCCGTTTGAAGTGACGTCGGTCTTGCTGCTGGTGGCAATGATCGGTGTGGTCGTCTGGCAGTCGCGCAAGAAGGAAGAGTAAGCTATGGAGATCACGATCAATCATTACATCGGCCTCAGCGTTGTGCTTTTCGCCATCGGGACCCTGGGTGTATTGCTACGGCGCAATGCGTTGGTCATCTTTATGTCGGTAGAGTTGATGTTAAACGCCGCCAATGTGTT
>JAYRVN010000160.1:0-2030 GCA_041918535.1 Chloroflexota bacterium | reverse complement strand
TTGAAAGGGCAAGATATTCGCCGCCGCCCGCAATCCGCCGGGCAATAATTCTAACGGCGTCAGGCGCCCGGAGAAGAACCATTCGGTTACATAATACAGGCTGTTCACAGCGCGTGTGCGCGAGGTCCAGAAGGCCGTCATGGCGATCATCCAGCCTAGCAGGAAGCGCAGGCCAAACGCCAGGAGTACGGCCAGCGCGAAGGCCGGCCAGGCCCAGCCCTGCGGATGAAAGGCGGGCTTGAAAGTCAGGGAAAGGACCACCGCCGCCGGCAACAAGACGATCAGGGAGAGCGCCTTGTACATGATGTTGTCGGCGATGTCGCCATGAATGGGGTGAATGGGCAGCAGCAATTCACGCGAGAAGAGGCCCTCACGGATGATGTAATCATATTCCCACATGACCCAGGTGAAGGTCAGGTGATCAACCACCATCAGGACGATGAAGTAAGCAGCGAAATCAGCCACCTGGTAGCTGCCCACACTGCCGCCCTGAGCGCGGGCCACCGTTGTCCACACCATCAGGTACATGGTCGGCTCGATGATCGTGCCGATGAGCCAGATGACCATGGCGATGCGATATTGCAGCCAAACAGCCAAGTATTGCCGGAGGTGGGCTTGATAGATACGCAAGTAGGCCGACATGACGAGAAAAGGAAAGCGGGCGGCCGGGCGGTGCTTAGCCCGATTCGCCGCGCTCAGGTGCGGCGCGGCGCGCCTGCAGGCGCATTTGCTGCCAGCGCAGGGCCAGCCAGCCACCCAGGGTGTCTATGGCGACATCAATCGGCGCGCCGTGCCGGTTGAGAACGAAGGTTTGGTGATATTCGTCGGTCACGGCGTAAAGAACGGTGATGAGCAATGACCAGCCGACCCGGCCGCTCGCCCGGTAACACAGGAGAGCGAGGATGGCGTAGGCGCTGAAGTGGGCGGTTTTCTTGACCAGTAAATCGAGCCACCCAAATGAGGGCAGGTCTTCTTTGGGTTGGCTAGAGAGGTAGAAGATGAGCGCCATCCAGACAACCACCGGCAGCCAACGCCATAGGGGCAGGATTCGGCCGAATCGCGCTCCCACACCCATTATGAGCCGGCAGGACAGGGAACAGCCACCTGGCGAAAGAGGACAGTCCAGGCGGGCAACGTGATGTAGCGGTCGCGAGGTTGGGTGATTCGGCCGATATCTCCCCCCTGCACCGCGCTACTTAAACCAAACGTTTGCACCGGCTGGTAGAGCGTCAACGCCGGCAAATCGCCGTGAAAATAACGCTGAAAGACCTGATAAGCCTTCCGACGATCCGCCATATCCCAGGCCTGCCGCCCTGCTTCCAGCGCCTCGCTGGCGCGCCGGTTATTCCAGCCGGCATAATTCTGCCCTGATACAATGGCTGCCTGGCTCCAAAAATCGTAGAGATCGGGGTCGTGGCCGGGGCTGATCAACGCCAGCGCCAGATCAAACTGACGCAGCGCCAAGAAGTTACGGTAATCCTCCGGCGTCACCACCACAAGATCAATCCCTACCCCAATGGCGCGCCACTGCGCAGCCAGAGCCTCTCCCACGGCCACCAATGTCGGATCATTGAACGTCAGCAGACGCAGTTGCAACGGCAGGGGGGCTTCGCCGGCATCCAGGGCTTGCTGGCGGACCGTTTGCCCGGCAGGCAGCAGCCAGCTCGCGTCGTCCAGCAGCTGCGTGGCCGAGAGAACCTGCGTAGGATAATAACCGATGCTGGGGTCAAACACCGGCGAGTCCGGCAGATAAGGGCCGTTGAGGGGTGCGCCTTCACCCTTGAGAGCGGTGTGAATCAACGCCTCGCGGTCCAGGGCATAGGCCAGGGCTTGGCGTACGCGGAGGTCGCGCAAAGCCGCCGGCCCGGCGGGGTTGAGATTGAAGAGGAGTTGAACATACCGATTTTCGGCCGAACTGAACAGGCGAATGTCCGGCAAAACCCCCGCATCCGTCATCAACACCGGGGTCAAGTTTGAAATCGCCTGAACTTCGCCCGCCTGATACGCCTCAATCACCGCCGCATCCGACG
>JAYRVN010000159.1:0-11888 GCA_041918535.1 Chloroflexota bacterium | reverse complement strand
TCGCCCGATTCTCCAGATTACACTCTAGCGCCGACGCCGCCAGGCCAGCCCAACCAGCGCTCCGGCCGTGAACACCATCGTCAAGACCAGGGCTACCGGCGGATTGGAACTCGTCGTCATCGCTCGCAAGCTAATCGCCAGCGGCGACTTCTTGCCCACCACCCAGTCTGAGAACTGCGTCACACCGGTGCGCGTCACTGTCCGGTCGCCCGCACTAAAGGACGACGCAGCGCAATCCCAATCCTCAGGCAAATTGCCACTGCCATCCCAACGGCATAGCAACGCCCCACTGTCCGGCGTAAAAGTTGCCGGCAGCGTCAGGTTCACCATGAAACCGCTCGTGCAACCCTGCGGCGTAAAGCTCCAGTAACGCCCGGTCATCAGGCTGCTATTGGGCGCGCTAGGATGATCCATCTCCGTTCGATCCACTTGCAAGCCTGTCAGGCAGCCGCCATCGTTGGTGACTTCCAGCGTCACGACGCCGGCATTGAAGACGTATGGCCCTGCGCCGCTAATGGGTAACGTCTCGGAGGAGAAGCTATCCACCGTTACTGCCGCATCCGCCGTCAACGCTGTGGTGTAAACGGGGCTGGACACCTCTGCCGTATTGTTCACCACCGTTCCTACCGGCAGGCCAAACATCACCGTCGCCTGGAACGTCACCGTCACCGAGGTTCCACCCGTGATTGTCAGGCTGCTCGCCAGCGTCGGCGGCGTACCCGCCACGCCCGCGCTGGCCGGGGCAATCACCACCGAACCCGGCACGAAGGCCAGTTCGGCCGGCAAAGCGTCGCTCAGCGTCCCATTCGTGATGTTGCCGTTGCCGTCGTTCCGCATGACCACATTGTAAGTCAACATCTGGCCCGACATCGGTGTGGCATCGTCCACAGCCTTACTCACCGCCAGCGCCTCGTGAATCTGTACCAGGTCGAAGGCAATCCCCTCATCCACAACGGAGCTATCTGAGCCGAAAGCCACACGTAGCAACACATCGGCTTGCCCACCCAGGCCAGTCAGGCTGTGGCGCGCCACCAAGTAGCCGTTGCTACCGTTGCCGGTGTCGGTGCTACCGCTCCATCCATGCTGATTTCCCGTCCAGGCCAGACCATCCACCCCGCTCTGGTTGTACCAGTTATTTGGGTCGCCAAACACGCCTACCGTAGACCAGCTCGCGCCGCTATCGGTCGAGGCCTGGAGCTTGGCGCCATCCCAACCGCTTTCCGCCTCCCACCACACAGCCAGCTCCACCACCGGGTCAGCCAGGCTGCTGAAGTCAAAGCACGGGCCCAGGACGTAGGATTGCTCGCTGTTGTTGTAATCGCCGTTGAGTTTCGTTTTCCAGGCGTTGACGCCGTCATAGGCGCTGTTGATGACCGTGTCGGCCGGAGTGCCCAGTTCCCAGGAGTTCAACAGGCCGCCGCTGCTCCACCCGCCTGCCCCCGCCTCAAAGCTCTCGGCATAGGGGTAGCTATTCACCGCCAGACAGGTGTTCACTGTGGCTTGCAAGGTCACCGGGGCGGCATTACTGGCCGAAAGATTGGCGCTGTTGACCACTGCGCCTGGCCCGACGATCGTGGCGTCATACGTGATGGTGACTACGTCGCCAACCGCAAAGGCTGCCGTGCCCCACTCAATCTGGTTGAGGCCCGCGTTATACGTGGCATCCGGCGGCCCGCCGATGGTCGCTACCGAACCGGCCACATACGTCGAACCGGCCGGGATCGGGTCAACCAGAACCACATTGCTGGCGCTGCCGCCGCCGGTATTCTGCACCACCAGGGTGAAGGTGACATCCTGGCCGATTGGGACAAAGCCGTCGCTCACCGTCTTGGTCGAATCGCCCAGGTCGGGCGTGATGTCGTCGAAGACTAGAATGTCATCGAGTGACGGGTCGCTGTCAAAATCGCCAAGTTGCTCGTTGGCCTGGAAGCGGACGCGCGTCTGAGCGGACTTGTAAGCCATCAGGTTCAAGTCGAATTGCGTCCAATCATCCAGCGGCGTATTCACCGTCAGCACGTCTTCGTGCCAGGTCGTCCCGTCATACACGTCCACATTCAGCACAGACACCGCTCCGGCGCTGCCGCCGTCAATATTCTGATACCAGAAAGACAGCTTCGGCGTCGTCAGGGCCATCAGGTTCAGTGGCGGCGATACCAGGAGGGCCGGGTTGGCGTTGTCCGGCGTCGAGTCGTTGATCCAGGCGATACAACCCGTCCCGCTGGTATGGTCGGCATCCGCTCCATACTGCGCCGGGTCGCTGTTGTTGCCCGGCACAGCGAATAGCCAGTTCTCCAGATTGGTCGGGTCATTGGCCCAACCCGTGGGAATGACACAACTGGGCGCGCCGAAATCCACCGCATAGGGGAACGTCCCAATCGTCGGGTCGGCTTCCGTAGTGAAGCTGAGAATGCTGCAACCGGTGGCGTCACCGAAGGCATTGTAAGGCACGATCTTCCAGTAGTGGACGGTCGAGTAAGCCAGGTTGCCCGGCGGATCGTAGGTAGTGACATTGCCCAGGTCCACATTGTTGGCAATATTGGTGGGCGGATTATCCGTGCCGAACGAGATGCGATAGCCCGTTGGCCCACCGCCGCCGTTGGCCCAACTCAGGATGGCTGCCCCGGACACATTCGTGGCCAGGTTAGCCGGCGAGAAGGATGTGGCGCAACCGGGTGGATTATTCAAAGCGGCAATGCTCACATCGTCCACATACAGGTTAAACTGATCGGCGGCGCTGTAGCCATGCCAGCCGACATAGTAAATGCCGCTGCTGCCCGGGGTGATGCTCGTCCCGACCCCTTCCGTATACGTCAGGAAGTTGATGTTACTGTTGTTGAAGATTTGCCCGCCGGTCATCCCGGCAGCATTGGGGGCGGTTCCCCACTTCACTTCCAATTTCTCGATAAACGTCGTGCTGTTGCCCCGATACCAGAAGCGCACTTCGTAAGGGGTGCCGGCCGTGAGTTGCAAGGGAGGCGAGAAGAACCAGTCATCCATAGCCGCTGCCGTGTTGTAGCGGATGTACATGGAATTGGGCGCCGAGCGCGGCGCGCCGGTGTTGGTCTCCCACTGGTAGGCATCGGCGTTGTTGTTCGTGCGCGTCCAGCCCGAGGGCAGGTTGGGCACGGTGGCGCTGTCGAAGTTCTGCGTATACGGGAAAGTGATGACCGTCGGGTCGGCTTCCGTAGTGAAGCTGAGAATGCTGCAACCGGTGGCGTTGCCGAAGGCATTGTAAGGCACGATCTTCCAGTAGTGGATGGTCGAGTAAGCCAGGTTGCCCGGCGGGTCGTAGGTAGTGACATTGCCCAGGTCCACATTGTTGGCGATGTTCGTCGGCGGATTATCCGTGCCCGCCGAGATACGGTAGCCTGTCGGCGCGCCGCCGCCGCTGGCCCAGCTCAGGATGGCTGCCCCGGACACATTCGTGGCCAGGTTAGCCGGCGAGAAGGATGTGGCGCAATTGGGTGGGGTCGCCACTACCGGCGGCGTCCAGCGGAAGGTCAGGTCAGAGGGGGGCTTGACACTGGTGGACAGTGTCATGGTATCGGTGTTCAGCGTGCCGGCGGTGGATGCCGTCCAATCCGTCGTGGTCTTGCGATTGTTGAAGTCGCTGTTGCTGCCGCCTTTGATGCCTACCTGTGGCGTGCTGCTGGTGGCATTCACCGTGAAGGCGCCATATTTAACTTCGACCACATTGGTCGTTTCGTACAGTGTGATCTGGAAGTTGAAATCGTCGCCTGTGGCGGCATATTTGCGGTAGCTTTTCCACTGCACGGTGTAGGTGCGGTTGGGCGCAGAGCCTTGCGTCTGCGAGCGCAATTCGCCGGTGGTGGTGTTGCCTTGCAGGTCGCGGCCTAAAGCCGACACCAGGTTGTTATACGTGGTGCTGCTAATGGGGGTGTAAACGGCGCAAGAAGTTCCGCTGGTCAAACCCATGACGATGTAACCGTTGGAACAGATGCCCACCTGGGTGTAGGGCGTATCGTTGTAGGTGAAGGTAAAGCCGATGGCAATAGCGGGGAAGAGTGTGTCGTCGTTGGTGGCGACGCCGTGCACGGTCCCCCCCACGATCGGCGTATAGGCGCTGGTGGCCTGGCTGAAGGTGTAAGGGCTAACGGCTTCGGGGGAAATGCCGGTTGGCGCAGCCTCGCCATTGCGGGCGGTCAGCGCTTGCAGGCGCGCCTTGTCAGCCGGTGTAAGCGGACGGCCGCTAGTCACGGCCTGTTCCAAGGCCCTGAGTTCGGCGCCTTCGCGGGCGGTCAGGGGCGCAGTGGGCGCACCCGACAAGCCCTGAGCCTGCAAGGCGCGTGCGTTCGACAACAACACGAACATCGCCAACAGACTCAGAGTCAGAATACCACTCAATCCTCGCGCTACTTTTGATAACATGAATCGCTCCTTCTGATCTTTTTGATTGAACTTGATTGAACCCAAACATTGGATAACTAACGGTTTTCGCGCAACCGGTGACTGAAGACCGCTTGTTAAAAATTCACGCCCAATATCAATATGATAATAGCAAGATGAGTAATTTATTCCAAGAATTTAGTGAGATTGGCCGACTGCCCGCCAAATAGCCTGCCAGGGAGCGGCGGCAACATTGTTGCCAGGTCTAATTTGACGGCGGGTAAGTCACCTCCCACACTTGCCAACGCGGGCCCGCCCCATTTGCATGGGCCACACCGGCTTCAGCCCAACCATCGCCATCTACATCTCCCCAAGCGACGGCAGTGGCCGCCTGGCCTGTGGGCCAATCGCTGCCGCCCATGAGCGACCAGGCGAAGGGTTGCCAGGCAAGCGCATCATCCAGCAAGAAGATGCGCCCGCCGGCGCGGGCAGCGCGTCCGACCAATGTTTCGGCGCGGCCATCGCCGTCTACATCGCTCAGCGCCAGGGCTGTCGGGTAGGCGTTCAACTCCCAGTCAGCGCCGGCCGTATGCAAGAGGGAAAATGCAGCGGCGGCGTCATCAAAAACAAAGAGCCGGTCGCCGCTGGATGCCCGCCGCCCCAGAGTAATCTCAGCCCGGCCGTCGCCGTCTACATCGCCCAAAGCCAGGGTAGTGGCGGATTGGTTGGCGGCCCATTCTGCGCCGGCGGAGAAGAGCGGGGCGAAACCGGACAAGTTGTCATCCAGAACCCGCAAGCGGTCGCCATCGCGTGTGTAGCGGGTGAACGCCACCTCGTCCCGACCATCCCCATCTACATCGCCAAAGGCGAGGTCGGTGGGATAGCGCCCGGCGCCCCAGTCGGCGCCGTCAGCCCATAGCGGGGCAAAGCCGGCGACGGCATCGTCGAGGATCAGGAGGCGGTCGCCGCTGTTGGCGTGGCGGGCGATGCCAAGTTCGGCCCGACCATCGCCGTCAACATCGCCAAAGGCCAGGGCTGCCGGATAGCTGCCTCGCCCCCAGGCGCGGCCGAGGGTGAAGAGCAGAGCAAAACCATGCTGGGCGTCATCTAAGAGGAAAAGCCGGGGGCCGGATTCGGCCGAACGCCCCACCGCCACTTCGGCCAATCCATCCCCATCCACATCCCCCACGGCCACCGCCGTGGCATACTCTGTTGTCAGCCAATCGCTTCCCAAGACAGCCAATAAGCTAAAGTCCGCCGTCGCGTCATCCAGCAACGCCGCCCGCGCCCCGCCGGTGTCATAACGCGCCACCACCACTTCAGCCCGACCGTCCCCATCCACATCACCAAAAGCCAGATCGGTCGGGTAGGCGGCAATCCGCCACGCCTCGCCGCTGCTGAAGATCGGCGTGAATTGGGCAACCGGAGCCAGTTTTTCGGGGTCGCTGAACTTGTTGGCAGCCGCGCCGACGCACTCGCGCCGGTCAGACACAAGCACCCCGCCACAAAACAGACCGTCGCCCGGATTCAGCCACAGGTAATCGGCCGGCGCGCCCGGTTCGGGCGGAAAGTAAGCGCTCAGGTCATCAGCCAGCCGGTAAGCGTCTTCACCCGCCTGCACCAAGTTGAAGGGGGCGCTAAATCCCCGGTCGCAGACCTGAAAAGGGTCCAGGTAGGCTTCACATTGCGCGATGGTCAGATAAGTGGCGTGTTTGCTGAGCGAGACAAATATCTCCGGCGCGGGGCTACAACTTTGCAGGACGGTCTCTTCGATGTTGGCGGGGCCGCCGCCGTGGGCTACCGCGCGGATGGCATAGAGTTGCCATCCCAGAGGGCAGGCGGCGTCCGGGGCGAACGTGAGGCCAAAGGTTTCCACATCGCCGATATGGCTATCAATGCCCCTGAACGGGCTGCCGCAATCCCGGCGGTAATGCAGGGTGTAGGTGAGGCTGATCAGGCGCGGATTGCGGGGGTCAATTTGGGCGTGGTAGGCGGCCATGCCGGGTGTGACAGGGCCGGCGGGCCAGGCGCAGGTTTCATCCGGGTGAAACCAGACAGCAGCGGGGAAGTAAGCGGCGGCCAGAGTTGCTTCCAGGCCGTCATCGAGACCGTCGTGGTCGTCATCGCCGGCGGCGTGGCCGGATTGGATCAGCCAGGGCAAAAGGGTTAAAGCGATGACTAAAAAGAGAGTTTTTCGGCCGAATCTTCCCATCATCTCACCTCTCGGGCCATTCCGGCGCATTTACAATGACAACATTTGCGCCACCCACAACGACTTCGCCAATTCCATCCCTAAGACCACATCTTCCCGCTCGATCCGCAAACGTAGCGGGCCGTTAAAGGGCGCCCGCCCCACGATTTCGCAATGCATCCCCGGCGTCAAGCCCAGCGTGGCAAAATAACGCAGCTTTTCCGGCTCATGCGTGCGCACACGGCTGACCACACCTTTGTAACCGATAGCTAGATTCATAATGCAGGTGTCCTGTGGGTCGGCTAAATGGCCGTCTCTATCCGGGATGGGTTCGCCATGTGGACAGCGTGTCGGATTGCCGGCCATTTCCGCCATGCGCTGTACCACGATGTCATTCAGACCCGCCTCCAACATGTGGGCGTGTTCGTGCGCTTCATCCCAGGGGAACGCCATCACCTTGACCAGGAAGACTTCCAGGATGCGATGCCGCCGAATCTCGCGCAAAGCCTCTTCCCGGCCCAAATCCGTCAACTCGACGCCCTGATAAGGGACATGCTTGACATAGCCGGCGCTCTGCAACCGCTTGAGCATACGCGGTACCGCCGGAGCCGACACCTCCAGGCGCTCAGCCAGGCTGGTGGTGCTGACAGTGGGGGATTCCTCTTGCAGCCGGTATATTTCGGCCAGGTATTCGCGCACCGTGGCGCTAGGTTGCAGCGGTGTAACTTTCTGCATGGACTTTTTATTATCGTTATCTTTTTTATTCCGACAAGCTTTTCGTCCAAATGGGGATAGGCGCGGCGGGAGGGGTGAGAATTCGGCCGAAATCCCACGCCAGCCGCGCCTCTTCTAGCCCTGCGCCGCCACCTCACGCAGATCAGCCATAACATCGCCGGCCAGACTGATCAATTCGCTCAGCATTTGGCGGTCAAAACGAAACTCCGCCCCGGCGGCGGCGTAAAGCTCCGGCAGCGTGCGCGTTGCGCCCAGGCGCAAAGCCCGGCGATAATCAGCCACCGCTTGCGCCTGATCGCGCAAGCTATTGCGCCACACTTGCAAAGCGCCCACCTGCGCCATGCCGTATTCGATATAGTAAAACGGGTGGCGGAAGATATGCAACTTGCGATGCCAGCCCGTTGCGCGTTCCGCCTCGAAGCCGCTCCAATCCGTCACCGGCATGAAGCGCAACCACAAGGCATCCCATTGCGCATCCAGCGCGCGCGGGTCGGCGGCTTCTGTGACGTGGGTATAGACCCAATGTTGAAAGCTATCTACCACGGCCATATAAGGCAGGAAGAGGATGGTCTTTTCCAGGTGATGAATACGCGCCCGGGCCGCTTCTGCCGGTGTGTAAAAGCCGCCGTGCGCGTGGGTGAGATAGGGCGAACTGAGCAATTCCATGGCCATGGAGGCCACTTCGTTGAACTCCATCGGGGATTGGCGTTGCCAGATTAGCGGCTGGTGGCGCATCGCCTCAAAAGTGTGAAAGGCGTGGCCGGCTTCATGCAACATGGTCTGCACATCCCGGTGAGCGCCGACGCCATTCATAAAGATGAAGGGGCGTTGGCGGATAGGCAACGTGGTGCAATAACCACCCAGAGCTTTGCCGGGGCGCGTGTCCAGATCCAACAAGCCGTCTTGGGCCATGAGGGAAAAATATCGGCCGAATTCTCCATCCACCTGGTTGAAAATCGCCTGACTGTGGGCCACTAACTCCGCCTGCCCTCGATACGGGAGCAAAGGCGCTGCTGCCGGCTCTACCTCCTCATCCCAAGGGCGCAACACCTCTAGCCCCAGACGCTCCCGCCGATCTTCCAAAATGCGCCGGGCCGCCGGCACAACCACCTCGGCGATCGCCGCATGAAAGGTCAGACAATCTTCCGGCGTGTAGTCGAAGCGTCCCCGCTCACGAAAAGCAAAAGCGCGGTAGTCCGGCAAGTCGGCGTTGCGGGCCATTTGCACTCGCCAGCCCAACATCTCACCATACAGCGCGTCCAATCGCTCACGCACACCGGTCCACAAGCCCAATGTAGTCCGCCAGGCCCCTTCGCGGGTAGCGCGATCCGGACTCTGCAAGAATGCGCTCAATTGGCTCAGATTCCTGGTTTCGCCGCCCCAATCGGCCGCCAACTGGCCGGTGATCTTGTCATAATCGTTGGCTAACTTTTGCAGCGTGGTGCGGATAGGGATATTCGCCTCGCGGAACAGTTTGACCGCCTCGCGCACCTGGCGCAACACCAAACGCAAATCTTCATCCGACGGGTCAAGCGCCAGCAAGCGCAGATTCAAACCCTGCTCGGCAATCTGCGCCGGGGGCAAAACCTGGCTGACCATGTGCAGATAAGCCGCCTCTTTTTCCGCATCGGTTGTGTCTAACGACTTGGCGATGGAAGCGACGGCCATGGCCTCGCGCAATAGTTTGGCCAGGTGTGACCAGTCGGCCAGCCACTGGCGATAGGTGGCCGGCGTCAATTCGCGGGCCTGGAGCTCGGCAAAGTAAGGTTCATAGCCAGACCAGTTACGGTGATCAAATTCATCCACAGTTTGGGGAAGGGGTAGCGTCATGAGTTTCATCCAAAGAGAGGTTTTGCGGGTGTGATAAACGGCCACAATCCCGACTTATCACGGGTCAGTGCCCAACCGAAATCGGACAACAAGGCCCCAGCGCGGGTCATGGCCGGCCGCCAGGTAACCGAAACAGAGGACACCGGGCGGCCATCAAACGAAAAAGCTCTTGCGACCCTGCAAGAGCTCTTCGATGAAGGCGACGACCGGATTCGAACCGGTGATCAGGGTTTTGCAGACCCATGCCTTACCACTTGGCTACGTCGCCAAAAATTATCGGCAGGGGTCTAGCCTGCCGACCAACTATTCGTATGAAGAGCGGGCAACGGGATTCGAACCCGTGGCCTTCTCCTTGGCAAGGAGACGTTCTACCGCTGAACTATGCCCGCAGAGGATGCCAAGACCCAGACTCGAACTGGGGACACCCGCATTTTCAGTGCGGTGCTCTACCAACTGAGCTATCTCGGCATGCCCCAAGCACAAAAGATTGTACCGAAAGCGCCGGGAACTGTCAAGGGAAGAGACGGCGCGTTTTCACTTCGGCCACCGCGTTCTCGCGGTAGCGGTAGAGCATGGCCGGGCGACCTTCGCCATCGTGGGTGCGGCGACCGGTCTCAGCTAGAATATCGGCCGATAATATTTTCCGCCGAAAGTTCCGCTTGTCCAGGCGTTCACCCAAGATCACTTCATAGGCGCGCTGCAACTCAGACAACGTAAACTCATCCGGCAAGAGGTTGAACCCCACGGCCGTATATTCCAATTTGTAGCGCAAGCGCTGCAAGGCATAATCAATGATCTCCCGGTGATCGAACGCCAGCGATGGCAAGGCAAACACCGAGAACCAGGATGTGGCCTGGGCATCGCTCCCCGCGCGCGGCTTGATGGCGGCGTAGGGAACCAGAGCAAAGTGCGCCACGGTGATCACGCGCAAGCGCGGATCGCGCGCAGGATCGCCGAAGGTAAAAAGCTGCTCCATATAAACGGAGGCCACGCCTGTTTCTTCCTCCAGTTCCCGCGCGGCCGCCGCTGCCAGCGATTCATTCGCCTGCACGAAGCCGCCGGGCAAAGCCCACATACCCTCAAAGGGGGGCGCGCCGCGCTGCACCAACAGAACGCGCAAATCCTGCTCCGCCATGAACAGCGAAAAGATGACCACATCTACCGAAACGGCCAATAAGTAAGGGGACCAAACCGGCGCAACCGGTTGCCGCAGGGGAGCGCTATTCAACGGCATGGCTTAACGACGGGTAGGCATGGGCGCATCTGTCAACAAGCGCCACCACATTTGCCACGGCCGGGCTTGCAGCAAGGGGTCGGGTGTGGGCGGGGGGAGTGGCGCGGGCTCGGCGGTCGCCACGATGATGTTGGGCAGAATGGCGAATTCTCCTTCTACCAGGAGACCGGTTTCGCTATGCAGGACTTCGTCGGGATACCCTGTGCCCTGCACATACGCCAGCGTGGCTTCCAGCTCAACCTGACGGGTACTTTCGCGTTGGGATTCGGCCGAAAAAGTGGCTTCAACCATTTCCAGACGCCGTCGAGTTTCAGTATTCCGACTCAAATCCACAAACACATATAAAGCCCCTAGCACGAGCAACACCAAAACAACCTGCAACCAGTTCAATTTGGCCGGGAAGATCGAGGATCGGCTCATACGTTACCAGCCTCGCGCTCGACAATCAGCCGACATCCCCACCCACAGGCCGTTCGTGCAGCCCTCATGCCAGGCGATCCAGCGCGTCATCCAGATCAGACAAGGCCTGGTTTAGGCGGTCGTACAGGGAGACATTGCTCTGCTCCGGCGTATGCAACTCCAACACATCGCGTACGACTTCCGCCGCGTAGCCCGATTCCTCCATTCTTTCCAACCGAGGAATAACCGACCGGGCGCTCATGTCTATGCCATGCCGGCTGAGCGTGTCCTTGTAATAATGATAATCCTTGGCTAAATCGAGCGTGACCGATTCATAGCCCTGGCGCGCCACATTGATGCGCTCAGAATAGCGCATAACGTGCGAGGCATACATGCGGCGCGACTCGACAGCGCTCGGCTCAATCAAAATAATGTCCACATCAGGGTGGCGGCGGCGCAATTGCTTGATGTGATAGCGCAAGCCGGAATGTAGCATGATGCGTAATACCTGATCGACCACCGCTTGCATCCCTCTATCACTGATGAAGCCGGGGTCGGGTGCAAGCTCAGAGGCGTTACTGTAGGGAACAAGGGGGTTGATGCACACCACCAGTTTAGCCCCGCGTTCAATGGCCAGATCAAGGCTGGCATTCCCCCCCAGGCCGCCGTCCACATATTCACTCTCGCCGATGCGGATGGGCTTGTACAACATGGGCACGGCGCAAGAGGCGGCCACGGCCAGCGAGACGGGCGCTTCTTGATAATCGCCATAGCGCCCAGAGCCAAAAACGGCGCGCTGTCCGGTATTCAAGTCAGTGGCAATGATGTATAGCTCTTTGTTCAGGCTAGAAAAGGTATTATCGTAATTCTCTGCGCGCAGGAGTTCGGTGATGTATTGGGCTAATGCCTGGCCGTCATATAGCGCAGAAGGCAATATCTCCGCCATGACCCAGGCCAGATCAACCAGGGTGAAATCGTTGGGGTGTTGCCAATAATGGGTGATGGCGTGGCGAAGCGTGGTGGGGAAGTTGAGACTGCGTCGCATGAACTCACGCGTGTTGAAAGAGAAGATGTCACGACGTCGAATCGGCCGAAGCGTGCCATGCGTCCCTTCAATTGCCTGCAATAAAGCCTGCGGCGTTAAGCCATGCG
>JAYRVN010000158.1:0-4218 GCA_041918535.1 Chloroflexota bacterium | reverse complement strand
TCTTGCCGGCCAAGACCTGGGATGAAGGCTTGCACCTGAAGACACTGTTGCCCGGCCCTCATCCCTTGCGTCTCTACCACCGGCTCACTCAGGCATGTCCCGCTGCCGTGGCTTGGCGGCGGGGCATGCCTGCTTATAGCCCCGGCCCTGGTTAAGGTTCTACCAGGAAGTATCCCAGCATCTCAAGATGCAGCGCGGAGCAAAACTCGGTGCAGTAATAGGTGAATGTCCCGGCCATCGTCGCATCGAACTCAATCGTTTGCGTCTCGCCCGGCTCCAAACTGAGGTTAATGTTATACCCGGATAAGGCAAAGCCATGCGTGGCGTCGCGTGTGCGCTCAACGTTGGTCAGATGCCAGATCACATGGTCGCCCTGCTTAATCTCCACGCGCTCCGGGGTGTAGTGCGAGCGTACCACCGCCATCCAGATTTCCACCTGGTTACCGACGCGCTCTACCCTCGCCTCTTCCGTGCTGGTGATGGCATTGGGATCCACGCTCATCGTGTCCGGATCCCAGCCTATCTCCGGGTAAATCTCAAATGGCTAAAGCTTGTCCGCCTTGATGATCTGGGCGTAGTGCGGTTCAGCCATGCCGATAGGCATGTCATACAGAACCTGCATTTGGTCGCCGGTGCGGCTGATGTCTACCAGTTGGAAATTCTGTGGCAGCAACGGCCCGACATTGGCAAATCGGTCAATACTCCACTTATTGAGCGCGACGACATATTGACCATCCGGCGAGGCGGTATCGCCTTCGGCCGCGGTGATGTGGCCGATATTGTATTGCACCGGCAGTTTTTGCACTAGTGTCCAACCGGCTTCCGGATTCTTGTCGTCATACGGGCCGCCAAGCGTCCAGCGCGCCACAGCCGAATCCAGGAACAATGACGTATAGGCATACCCCTTGTCGTCATAGACCGTGTGTAGCGGGCCGAGGCCCAGTTCTACTTGCGCTTCCATGCTCTTGTCTAACGGGATCACCGGCACGCCGTAGACATCCGTATCCAGACCGCCGGCAGCAATGGCTTCTTGAATCTTCGCCACGGAATAGATGGTCACATGGGGGTCCAGCTTGCCGCCCACCACCACATACTCGCCGCCGGGGGTGACGTCCGCGCCGTGCGGGCTTTTCGGTTCCGGCGTGAAGAAGAGAATGCCTTCGTCAATCGCAGTTTGCAGCCGAATGACCGCCATGCCGTTAATCGTCTCAGCCTTGCCCGCCTGGAAAATCTCGGCCGCTTTCTTCCAGTTCATGATGTGCAGGTAGTCGGTATCGTTCTTCGTGGTGCCGGCTTCAAACGGCGGATTGCCCAATTCGATGCCGCCGGTCGCCATTTCGGTGTTGAAGGAGTTGCAGAAGAACCAGCCTTCGCTGACTCCCTTGCCCGCGTCGCACAGGTCTTGCCAGTAGGGCGGCAGCTCGATTTGGAAGGATTTAGCCATATCCACACGCCCGGATGCGCGGTCAAAAGCCCACAAAGTGACCAGCCCACGATATTTGTCCTGGTATTGGTCGAGCGGAGCGTATTCCCAGCCAATCGGCGCGGCGTATTGTGGCCCTTCGATAATGTATTCGGTGTTTGGCGTGACGAACGTGCCACCATGGTCATTGATAGAATTGGGGTTCTTGACAAGTTGTTTGGTCTCGAAATCACGCAGGTCGATTACGGCCAGCCGGGCATTGGCCTTGTCATTGATGAAGAGGAATTGCCCATCATATTCGCCGCCGGTCTCGGATAAGGCGGGGTGGTGGGTGTCGCCCCAGAAGATGGGTTTGTCGCCGACAAAGCCTTCGGCCAGCACTTTGTCGCTGGAACCGCCGAAGCCGTAGCCCTGCCACGGTTCCGGCGTAAAGACGGCGATGAGTTTCAAGATACGCATGGACGGAACGCCGATAGCCAGCACCTGACCGCCTTGTCCGCCGGAAGCGAACATAATGTAGGGGTCAAGCTGGCCCGACGGCATATAGGTCTTGACGGCCGCATAGACATCTTTGGCGCTCAGGCCGCGCTCAGTTGCCAGTTTGGCCGCATCGGCCGGCAGGCTGCCTCCCAGCCCGGCATCTGGCGTGGGAGTGGATTGGTTGTTGCAGCTTACTACCAGGGAGAAGGCGAGTAAGGTTACAACAACGAGGAGCAATTTTTTCATGGAAATCCTCCAAGAGAAGTAATTTTGGTAGACGCCTCTGGAAATATGGAAAGGCGTCAGGGTTATTGTGACACAGTGCGGCAAGGCTGTGTATGACGCCCGTCATAATTTGTCAGGTTGCAGACCACTTGGAAGCGGGGCCGGGACGAATTTCGGCCGATTCGGACGACAAAGCCGTAGGCATCCACTGCGGCGATTTCCCCATTTGGACGGGTAGAGTGGGCGCGACCAGGAGAATCGGCCGAATTCGGGGTGTTACTTTTCCAGCAATTGCTTGTCTATATTAGTTAGGCATCCGCGTGGCGTCGGTCGCGCTTGGGTAGAAAAAGACGCAGCGGCCGGCGCTAATTGGCTATGAAACGGCGCGGGACGTTCATTCACAATTTGGGAGAGTGTTATGACGAATAATCTGGTGAGGGGCGTGGGGTTAGGTGTCGGCCTGACCGTTGTTCTCAACGCGCTAATTTATGGGCTAGGTCGCGCCCTGACGGTTTCTTATCTGGTAGCGCGCCCGGGCGTAGCGGGGTTTCAGACGATTGGATTGGGCATGGTGATCGGCGTCAGCGTTGTGGCTGCCCTGGGCGGCGGTTTGCTGGCATGGTTTTTGGGCCTCGACCGCGACCGTTCGCTGACTACTTTTGGGTGGATCGCGGCGGTGGTGGCCTTGCTATCACTGCTCGGCCCTTACCGTCTGGCGCGAGACAGCGGCTCGTTTGTCTTTCTGGGGCTGATGCATATTGGGGCCGCGCTGGCTATCGTGTATAGCCTGGCGCATTTCTATTGGCGTCGTGAGGCGTGCGCTTGAGCGCGTGGTCATGGGTCGGCGTTTTGGGGCCTGGTTCAGGCGGTGAACCAGGTCCTTTCCAAATTACCTTGATGGAAATCGCGATTCCAACCACAAACGTAATGTGGGTTGGTGGTATGTCGCTCAGATTTGAATATTGACTGTTTGTAGGAGACTGACTATGAATGTGTGGGTTGCCTTGCTGATCGGCTTGCTGTTGGGCTGGCTGGTTGAATTTCTCATTGACTATTTCTATTGGCGTGATCGTCGTTTGTGCCCGGAGGATACGGCTGTAGCTCTGCGGAGCGAAGTGGCGCGTGTCGAAGCGGATAAAGTTGCCTTGCAGCAGAAGCTCGACCAGGAACGGGTGCAAGTGGGGCAGCTTCAGGCGACTTTGCAAGGGCGCGGGGCGCGCCTAAACGAACTGGAAACGGCGCTCAGCGGGCGCGAAGTGGAGTTAGTCAGGTTGCAAGGGGATGTGGATGCGCGCGCGAGCCAGGCTGCAACCTGGCAGGCGCGCCACACCGACTTGGAGGCTACTCTAGCCGCGCGCGAAGGGTTGCTGGCGCAGGCGCAGGCGCGCAATGCCACGCTTTCGGCCGAATTGGATGCCTGTCGCCGGGAAACGGCCGAGTTGCGGGCGCATATGAATGATGTGGATAGCGGGTTCAAAGGGCTGGGCATCGGCGCTCTGGCCGGCGGCGCGCTAGGCGGCTTGGGAGCGCGTTTCGCCGCCCTGCGGGATCGCTTGACCGGCCAAGAAGCAGAGACCGGCGAGTTGAAAGGTCAAGTGGCGCGCGATTCGGCCGAATTGATGGCCTTGCGCGCTGCAGTCAGCCAGCGGGAATCGAAAGCGGCGGATCTATCGGCCGAACTCGACGCCAAAGCCCTAGAACTCAGCCGACTACAGGCTGACCTGTCGGCCGCCGCCACCCAGGTGGATGCCTTGCAGGCTCAGGTTGAGGCGCAATCGGCCGAATTAGCTGACCTGCCTGTCGCGCAAGCGCGCGTTGGCGCGCTGGAGAGCGACCTGGCAGCCTGCCAGGAGCGCCTCAATGCTTGGCAGGCCGGCGCTGCGTTGGGGGGCGTTGGTCTGGCCGCGGGCGCTGCCGCCGCGCTGGGCGCGCAAACCGAAGACGAACCGGCTGTTGAACTTGCCTCGGATATAGACATGGGTATGCCGGCGCTTGATGCCCAGCTGACCACGCCAGTCGAGGTCAGCGTCGAAGCCGCCAATCTTGGCCTGGGTATGCCTGCGCTGGATGCCGCGTCAAGCGGTCCGGGC
>JAYRVN010000157.1:0-14174 GCA_041918535.1 Chloroflexota bacterium | reverse complement strand
CTTGGTGTTTGTCTCGGCAAGGTGAAGCGTTTGAGCAAGCCCTTGATTTTGTTCTTCCGCTATGTCTTGAATGACTGCTGTGCCAGATTTGACAACGTATGCACTTGCGCCATCTTTGCGCGGTTTGTTCAAACTCCCGCCTGCTGGCCAGGTGGCCGAGAACTCCTTCGGATCGAGAAAGTCGTCTCGATCTGAATCGTATTGATGCAAGGTTACATTGTCCGCCCCCAACTCGCGAGCCGCCAATTCGACAACCTCGTGCTTTACTTTGTTGTGGCCGACCCAAAGAAGCCTTTGCGTGATTCCCCCTAATGCTTCCAGACGTGCCGCCCCTATTCTCGCAAGAATTTGCCCAGCAATTGCATCGAGAGCTTGTTCCCCGCCATTTTCTCCAGAAATAACAATGTCAGCATAGCGTTTGCTCGGTTCGACAAACTGCTCATGCATTGGACGTACGGTTTCGCGATATTGTGCTATGACGTTTATCGCTTGTCTTCCCCGCGCCTCTATATCTCGCTCTAGGCGACGGGCAAGACGTTCGTCTGCATTTACATCTACATAGACCTTGAGATCGAATAGGCTGCGCAGATCAACATTGGCGAGCACAAGAATGCCTTCAACAATAATCACGTTCTTGGGTTCAATATACTTTACGCTTTGAAGGCGTATGCAAGTTGTAAAATCATATTGTGGTGAGTTTATTGGTTGTCCTGCACGCAATGCATTCAAGTGATCAATGAGCAATGGTGTGTCTAAGGCATTCGGATGATCAAAATTTGTTTTGAGCCGTTCATCGATAGACGTGAGGTGGCTTAGATCTTTATAGTAAGAATCATAAGCAAGAATTACAACTCGTTCAGAGCCTACCTTCTTCTTAATTGCATCAACTAACGTACTCTTACCGGAGGCTGTTCCCCCAGCAATGCCAATTATATAAGGTGGACTCGACGGTGTCATGCGTTCTCTCTTATCAGAAGCAACTAAAAAGAATTGCCACAATGACTATTGATTGGTTGTCACTAAGTCGGCCCTAGCGCTTATGAGTATTGGAAGTAATTGTTGTTTGGCAAATGTTTTTACCTTTTGTTCAAATTCAGATAATAAGGCCGTATTGGATATAGGCGGCCAATCTGCCATTTCTATGCATGCCTCGATGTTATGTCCAAAGTCAGGCTCTCCTAATCCCATTTCTGCAGCAACCAAGTTTTCAAGAGCTTTGCTGTCCTCAAGTACTTTCTTGGATTCATCTTGTCGTTTCCGGTTTTGTAAATTAACCTGAAGAACTTTAGGTGGGGCCGTGACGCTCAACAATTTGAATTGATCCCCAAATTGTGAGCGAAACACCTGTACCTCTCGAGGGTTTCGGATGCCGTCAATAACAATCAGCGCATTTGTTCCGTCTGATGTTGCCAGAAACTCTTCTATTTCCGATGCTAATAATAAGGCCCAAACACCATTTCCTAAGCGTTCACGGAATAGATCCGCCGTTTTTTTTAGGACGTCTCTTTCAAACTGTAAGCCTTGTCGACTAACCTCTTTTCGTATTGAATCGGAAAGACTCATGTACTTGGCGGTTATACCTAATTGACCGGCTAAGCTTAAAAGGATATCAGCCAATGTTCCTTTACCAGCACCAGGGGGCCCGGTTAATCCAATTAGCAAATTCATTGTTCATCAACGCTTTCTAGTGATTTTGGCGGATAGATTATGTTTGTATAGATTTGCATGTTTGTGGCGGCATCAATACAGGACCTATACTATAGTCGAAAAAGCCTTTGACTGTAGCTCTGAGGGTGTCTTGCGTGTCATTATTCTGAATTCGTCGGTCCGCCAATCTGATGCACGCGAGAATTCCAATATCTGAATCTGCCCGTTCAATTTTTTCACAAAGACTGGTGTCTTCCATGTATTGCCCTCTTGAAACCTTTCTATAAAATCTAGAGTCTTGAGAAGCTTCAACTGCTACCAAGATAAATTGACCATTCTTTCCCCATTCAGTACGAAATGTTTTCACCTCACCGGGATGTCTAATCCCAATAGCAATCACTAAGCCTGACCGATTGCTTTCCAACCGGGCTGCCTCTTGATTATATCGCGTTATTGTCCGGCTCGCTAACACCCCCCCCCCATGGGATTTACGCAATTCATTGCCGATTTTAATGAGGATTTCCCGCGAGGAAGCAGTTGCATCTCCACCGCGCCGAGCTAATTCCGCTTTTATCTCGTCTGATAAACGATAGCGATGAACAGGCAAACCATAAGTTTTGGCAATATCCGTTAGTATATCAGCCACAGAGTCTTTACCAACACCAGATAGTCCTGTAATCCCAATGTAGATATTCATCAATACCTTCGCCAAAATCAGGTGAATGAAATAGGATAGTAGGGCTTTTCGGGTAAGGTTATTATTCCCACAAACACCAACGAACTGAGGAAAAGCCCATGACGGGGATTTTAGCACTTTTACTTGCCTTTCGACAATAATTCTGGCAGCAATTCTCAATGTAAAACTGACTAGCGGAAAGGGCCCGAAATACCGCCTTTTAGGACTACTACGCGCCCCAAACTACGGGAAAAGCGGTGCAAAAACGCCCAAATTCCACGTTGCTGACACAAAATGGCGGTGATTTAGCCGTCAAACGCATGGCAAATCTCGTTGACCACTTTGGGCAAATCTACATTTAGAATTGCTGTAATTCTGGGAGGGCGATACCCTCTGTGTCAAGATAGAGCGAGACACTTTCCCCTCTCGATCTAGAGTAGAATCAGAGGGCGGAAGGAACGATAATCATGTCTCAAAGAAAGCATAACTAATCACCCAATGGCGCTGGCAAGCTGGCCTTGCCAGACCCGGAAGTCGTCGCGGCCACGTGGCGTCGCACTTTCACGGCCGGCTACAAGCTACGTATTCTGACTGAGGCTGACCGGTGCAACCAGCCGGGTCAGGTGGGAGCACTCCTGCGCAGGGAACGATTGTGCTCGTCCCACTTGCACACGTGGCGGCAAGAACGGTCGGCCGAAAACTGGCATAACCACCGCGGCGCAGTTAGAACGCACTTCACTCTAACTGCGCCCCTTGAATGACCCCGTCCTCATCACGCTTGGTTGAGGCTGTGTTAGCCAGTTCCAAAGGGTGATCCAAGCTGGGTGTGGTGCATGTGTCTGGCGTCAGGGCAGTTGGGTGGTCAACAGCCCGCCCTGGACCGTCAGACCATCCAGATCGGTGGTGGCGACGATGAGCGCTGTATCGGAGGGAGGGTTGGGGTTGAGCGGTATCGTCACCAGGGCTGTGATGGTGATCGAAGCGCCCGGGTTGAGCAGCGGCGTGTGAACGGGGGATAGTGCAGTGGGCCAGGCGGACTCTTTGGCTGTCAGGGTGAAGCGCGTAGCGGTCGGCCCGGTATTGGTCAAGGTCAGGCTGTAGCTGACCGCATCGCCCGGAAAGCCCGTCTTGGTCTGTTGGAAGGGCGTCAGCGTAAAGCCGGCATCGAACTGGGTGGCCACATCCGGCTCGGACAGCATCTCCGGCCCCCAGATGTAGGTGGCATAAGCGGATTTCCCCTTCAGATACAAATTAAAGAAGGCGGTTGTCCAGCGGTTGGTAATTTGTAATTGATAAGCGGGGTCCATCGTGCCGCCGCAGGCCCGTAATTCGGCCGCAAAACTGCAATGATTAGCGCCATCTAAAATAGCCAGCAGGCGCGGCGCATGGCCGTTGTCGTACATCGGTTGCTGGTGGCGCTGAGGGGGCGCGATAATGTCGCCTGTGCCAGCCAACAAAGCGATGGGCACATGTAAGCCGGCCATGGCGTCAATGGCGGAGTCGGGGAAGGTTTCGGCGGCCGCTAGATTGAGCACGGCCTGGATGCGACTATCCTGCGCCGCCGCCAGGATGCTGACGCCGCCGCCCATTGAATGGCCGGACGCGCCGAAATGGTCGGTGTCAATTTGCTGGTAAAGGAAGGAGGCGCTGTTGGCGTTTTGGGCTTCCAGATAGTCGAGCGAGTAGCTGAAATCATCGGCAAAGGCGGGATGTGAGGGAAACAGCTCCATGGCCGACATAGGCAGGAGCATGAAGTAGCCCCAGGAGACGAGGTGTTGGGCGTTGCCGACGTACATACGCACGGAGGTGAGGAAGCCGTGCCCGAAGACCACGGCCGGATAGGGCGCGCCGCTGCCGTCATAGGCAGCGTTGCGGCCGTTGGCGCCGGCCGGATAGTAGAACATGGCGTCGAATTGGGTGGCGTCCGGGCGAGTGACTTTGACGCGTTGAAAACCGACTTGATAGGGGCCGGGTAACGCGGGGTCGCTGACTTGAATGATCGGTTCGGGCGCGGCCAGAGTGACGGCAGGGGCCGCGACAGAGACCAGGTAAAGCATGACGACGAGAAGGATAAAGGCAGGGAACAGATGACGGCGCTGAAACATGGAAGACTCCTTGTCGGGTTTTGATGGCCTTCAGGCAGACGACGGTCAGGCGGTTTACCTGAGGCGTTGGCAAGAAAAGATGAAATGTTCCCGTCAGTCGTTGGCGCTGGACGGGATAGCCTATATACTGCCAGGATTCTAGCGCACCGGACGCATGTTTCAACATAAGCGGCGGTACGATAAGGAAAATCTGATGCAAGACCAGGCAGCGGCTACGCCGCCGGAAGATGTGGATATTGAAGAGATCATGCAGCAGATTCGGCGGCAAATTTTAGCCAAGAAGGCAGCTTTGTCGCCGACCGGCGGGCT
The DNA here is from genome assembly GCA_041918535.1 of Chloroflexota bacterium. GTDB lineage: Bacteria > Chloroflexota > Anaerolineae > Promineifilales > Promineifilaceae > DAOTXO01. Next base: position 9,437 of record JAYRVN010000157.1, on the reverse strand, counting down.
GGAAACGCCGACGGGGGGCAAGCGCTTACCGCCGGAATTCTATGAGCAGCTCTATCAGGCGGGTTTGGCGTATGACCAAATCGGGGTGCGCTTGTTTGTGACGCCGGTGAAGATACCGATTTTCGGCCGAATCCTGGTCCAACTCCGCGCCAAATTGCATTCACTCGTCCTCTATTATGTCAACCAACTGGCCGCCGAGCAGATCAAAGTCAACACGCACTTGCTCCAGTCCCTGAGCATTTTGAGCCAGACGTTGGAGAATGAGGCGCCGGACGCCGACGTTTAGTCCACCGGGCCGACCGGCAGAACGCGCCGGTCGCATACGCTTGTGAACGCTGAAGCGCGCTCGACGCCTTCCCAATTGCCGAAAATAACCTTTGTCGCTCCCTGGTATGGGCTGGACATTCCCGGCGGCATGGAGGCTGAAACACGTCGCACCGCCGAGCGCCTGGTCCAGGCCGGCTGCCGCGTGGAAGTGTTGACCACCTGCATCCGCGACTTCTATGCGGATTGGGGTGAAAATTACCACAAGCCCGGCGCGGAAACTATCGGCAGCGTGGTGGTGCGGCGCTTCAAGGTGGGCCGGCGGGACAAAGCGGCGTTTGATGCCGTCAACTGGCAATTGATGCAAGGGCGACGGGTCTCAGTCGCAGACGAGCAAGTTTACCTGCGCCAGATGTTTGACTGTCCCGACTTGTATGCCGCTATCCGCCGGCAGGCCGCCGGCTCGCTCTTTTTGTTCATTCCTTATATGTTTGCCACCACGGTGTGGGGTGTGCCGCTGGCGCCCCGGCGCAGCCTGATCATCCCCTGTTTGCACGAGGAAAGTTACGCCTACTTGTCTATCTATCAGAGCGTCTTGAAATCGGCGCGGGCTTTAATCTTGCACACGCAAGCAGAGCGGGCATTGGCCGACAAGCTCTTCGGCGCGCCGGACGACCAGTTGCGGCCGGTGTTGGGCGAAGGCGTGGAGACGGAGATTCAAGGGGATGCGGCGCGCTTTCGGGCGCGCTATGGGCCTCCGGAACAGTTTGCCGTGTATGTGGGGCGCAAGGAACCGGGCAAGAATGTGCCGCTACTGCTGGACTATTGGCGGCGTTATGCGCAGGCGGGCGAGGATTCGGCCGAATTGTGGCTCATCGGTCCCGGCCAGGCCGGCCCTTTGCCCCCCCGCGTGCGCGATCTGGGTTTCATCCCCACTCAAGATAAATACGATGCGCTGGCCGCCGCCGATCTCCTCATCATGCCGTCGGTCCACGAGAGCTTTTCGTTGGTGCTGATGGAAAGCTGGCTCATGGGCACGCCCGTGCTGGTGCATGGCGGGTGCGCCGTCACCCGCGAACATTGCCGGCGCAGTCAAGGCGGACTATACTTTGAGAATGCGGCCGAATTTGCCGCCACCCTGGATTACTTGTTGCGCGAGCGGGCGGTTGCGCGTCAACTAGGGGCGCAAGGTCGCGACTATGTCCTGGCTAACTTCGGCTGGGACCGTATGATAGCTCATTATCTTCAGTTGTTGGGGCAGGTGGCCGAGATGCTTGACCCATGACGCCCGCTCAAGCGCCGACGACTCCCCTCACCGTGCATCTGATGACGGCTGCCCTGACGCCGGGCGACGCCATCGGCAACTATATATTGACTACCGCCCGCCTCTTGCGCGGATGGGGCGTGAGGGTTTATCTTTACGCCGATCACATTGATCCGGCGTTTGGCGCGTTGGCCGGCCGTTCGCAATTTTATCGCCCCACCGGCGCAGACATCCTCTGGTTTCATTACTCCATTTACGCCGACAACTTTGCCATCGCGCGCCACAGCCCCGATTTCAAGTTGATGGATTATCACGGGATCAGCCCGCCGCATCTGTTGGCCGGGCAAAATGCGTATGTGGCCGCGTTGTGTCGGCGCGCTCAGGCGGAGTTGCCCGATTTTGCCGGCGTGTTCGATGCCCAGATTGTGCACTCCGCGGTGATGCGGCAGGAGTTGATTGGGCAGGGATTTTCGGCCGAAACCATCCACACCTTTCCGCTTTGCCTGGACACTGAACATTTTGCCGCCGGGCCGGACGCGACTCTCAGCGCCTGGTTGAGCCGGCTCGATTACCTGCTCTTCGTCGGGCGGGTTGTGCCCCAAAAGGATGTGACGGCGCTGGTGCGACTATTTGCGGCCTTGCACGTCCGCCGGCCCGACCTGCGGCTGATCATTGTCGGCAGTCGCCATTTAGCCCCCGCCTATCAGATGGAACTTGACCGGCAGGTGCGGCGCGCCCGCCTGGCGGACGCGGTGTTATTCACCGGGCCGATCACTCATCCGGACGTATTGGCGGCCTTGTATCGCCAGGCGGCATTCTATGTGGCGCTGTCGGAATGGGAGAGCTTCTGTGTGCCGGTGGCGGAGGCAGCTTATTTTGGCACGCCGTCGGTGGTGCAAGCGCTTCCCCCGCTGCCGGAGGTGGCCGGGCCGGGCGGTGTGGTGATTGATAAGCGGCGGATCGAGGATTCGGCCGAAACCATCCTCTATTACCTCAACCATCCGGCCGCCCATCAAGCTTTGCGTCAGGCCGCGCAGACCTGGGCGCAACGCTACACCAGCGACGCCCTGGCCGCCAATCTGATCCGGCTTTTCCGAGACATATGGAACGTCTAACTGCCCCGCTGCGATTGGCAATTGTCGTGCAGCGCTATGGCCTGGAGGTCAACGGTGGCGCGGAGACGGCCGCGCGCGTCCTGGCTGAACATCTGACTTCCCTGGCCGACGTGCACGTTTTCACCACCTGCGCGGTGGATTACACCACCTGGGCTGATGTCTACCCGCCGGGCGAGAGCCGGCTCAACGGCGTCCACTTGCACCGTTTCCCCGTTGACGCGCCGCGCCGCTGGGAGCGCAGCCGGAAGGCGACCGGACGCTTCTTGTTAAAGAAAGATCGCACTATCGAGGAAGAACTGGATTGGTTGCGCAGGGAAGGGCCGTTTTCGACGCCGCTGCTACAAGCGATCCGGCTGTCAGCCGGGGCGTTTGACCGGTTTATCTTCTTTACCTATCTCTACGCCACGACCGTTTTCGGCTTGCCGTTGGTGGCAGACAAGGCCATCCTGATACCCACGGCGCATGATGAGCCGTTTCTCTACCTGGCGGCGATTCGGCCGATATTTCACCTGCCCCAAGCTCTGATCTACCTCACCCACGCCGAACAAGCTATCGTCCGGCGCGTCACCGCCAACGCCGACCGCCCCTCGGCCGTCATTCCCATCGGCATCACCGCGCCGCCGGCCGGTGACCCGCAACGTTTTCGCCGGCGTTATGGGGTGGACGGCGACTTCCTGCTCTACGCCGGACGTGTTAGCGAGGCTAAGAATGTCGGCGAACTCCTGACCTATTTCCGACGCTACCGCGCCGAAACGCAACGCCCCCTGAAACTGGTGCTGATCGGACAGGCGGACATCCCTATCCCGGCCGAGTCGGACATTCTGGCCTTAGGCTTTCTGCCGGAGAGCGACAAGTTCGACGCCTACAGCGCGGCCTCTCTGCTGGTGTTGCCGTCCCGCTTTGAAAGCCTGTCCATTGTCATCCTGGAAGCCTGGCTGATGGGGACGCCGGTTTTGGTGAATGCGGCTTGCGCCGTCACCAAAGAGCAGGTGAGGCGCAGTCACGGCGGCCTGCATTATGCGGCCTATGCCGAGTTTGCCGCCGAGGTGACGTTACTGCTAGATTCGGCCGAATTGCGTCAATCCCTGGCCCGCCAGGGCCGTCGTTTTGTCCAGGCGCACTACACCTGGGAAGTTGTCCTGCCGCGCTACGCGGCCTTCCTACACAACCCGGCCGGTCACGACCGGGGTGAGACCTAATTCCTATTGCAGTGGGCGGTTGTACCCCCTACACTTCGATCTATATCGGCGAACGAGGGTAGTGGTGCTGCCCGGTATAAGGTGAATCGGCAAATGCCGCAACAACAAGCTTCTTTCAGTGATGACCACATACCGTTTTTCCGTTTTGGGACTCAAGGGCGCGCCTGGGTCTGGTGGTTAGTCAGCGCCTGGTTAATGGTGGGGGGGGCGGGGGTTTCGGCCGATACGCCGTTGTCAGATCAGGGCGTCTTGGCCTTAAACCCGCCGATTTGGACGCTCGCCCTACCCGCCAGGCCCTGCCAAGAGGAAAGCAGCTCCAACTGCCATGTCAGCGCCCCTGTTTTAGTGAATGTTGACGGCGATAGCCGCAGCGAGATCGTTCTAGCCACCAACAACGGCCATGTCCTCTTAGTGGATAACACGGGCGCTGTTCTCTGGAATACCGATATTGCGCCCGCTTTCGGCATGGCTCCCGATACGCAACAGATCAGTTCCTCGCCGGCCGTGGCCGACATTGATGGGGACGGATACATAGAAATTGTGGTCGGCGCAGGAACCATCTTTCAAAATGTCTGTACCCAGGGCGGCGTCATCGCCCTCAGTCATTTGGGACAAGTTGAACCGGGCTGGCCCAGGCTCGCCGATGATTGGGAGACGCCGCCTGCCGGTTGTCGCGACACCATCTTCGCCACCCCGGCCCTGGGCGATTTGGACCTGGATGGACGCCTGGAAATTGTCGCTGGCGGCTTCGATAAACGCATCTATGCCTGGCGCTACAACGGCGTTCTCCTGCCCAACTTCCCGGTGAATAGTGTGCTCTTGGATCGCCTGGGTTGGCCCGTTTTGGATGGGCGTCTGGGCGATACCATTTGGGGGTCGCCGGCGTTGGCTGATATGGACGGCGACGGCTATCTGGACATCATCATCAGCACCGATGAGGGTAATCTGGATAGCGACCTTTACGGCGGCGGAGAGATTTATGGCGAGTGGAGTTGTCCCTATGCCCTGCCGCCGGGCTGGATACCCGGCTATTGCGGCGGCTCGGTCTATGGATTGAATCGCTTCGGTCAGCGCTTGCCCGGTTTCCCACGCTTTGTGCATGAGGCCATTCAATCGGCGCCGGCGGTGCAGGATTTGAACGGCGACGGCCGGCCGGAGATTATCGTGGGCACGGGCACGTTTTATTACCATGCCAGCCCGGATCATCCCACCGATGAGTTCCGGGTCTATGTCTGGGACGATACGGGTGAAGATTTCCCTGGCTGGGCGGGCGGTAAACCGACGCAAAAAGCAGTCTCGTCGGCTCCGGCAGTGGGCGACATCACCGGCGACGGCCAACCGGAAATCGTGGCCGGGGATATGGATGGTCGCCTATATGCCTGGCAATGGAACGGCCAGGTTGTGCCCGGTTTCCCCATGTTGCCGCTTGATCTCTTCGGCAACCCCGGCGGCGGTTTTGATGTGGGCGTAGGGCCGATCCTGGCCGACTACGACGGGGATGGGGCGATGGAGATCGTTTTCACCAAGGCCTGGGTTGTCAATATCGTAGACGGCAATGGACACCAGTTGACATCCACTTATTATCCCGGGAACACCCTGCCTATCTTCTATGCCGAAGGCTCTTTGCGTAATTCCCCGGCCGTCGGCGATATCGATGGAGACGGCAAGCTGGAATTGGTGGCCTTCAACAGCCGCCTGTATGTTTGGGATTGGCCGCAAGCGGGTACAACCGCCGACTGGCCGGTGTATCGCGGAGACGCGGCGCGCACGGCCGGTGAACCGATTGTTCCCCACATTGACTTGGGCGTGGATCACTTAAGCCTGTTTCAGCCTTCCGATGAGACGGGCAACGTCCTGGCGAATCTGTCCTTGTTTGTGCCTGGCACGAGCTCATTCACCTGGGAAACAACGCCGCCGCAACGGGTGACGGTAACGCCGGCCACTGGTTCGCAAAGCGGTAATCGGACGCCGTTAACGCTAATTGTGCACACGCAAGGGTTAGGCGAAGGGACGTTCCCGCTGGGGACGTTGCGCATCACGGTGACTATTCCGCCGCTAGGGGAGTATGCCACCACATTTTCGGCCGATTTGCCCATCACTTTGCGCCGTGGTGTCTTGCATCAGGCGTTCCTGCCCATCACGCGGGCGGCGCGCTAACCCGTCGGCGACCTGCGCTATTCCGATTAATGGGGCCGGGGAATTCAGCCGGGCTTCCGGTATAATGGGGTTATGCATATTCTGATGGCCACCCCGGGTTTCCCCCCTTTGCCGGGCGGGGGTGAGCGTTATGTGCGCGCTCTGGCGCAGGCGTTGGTAAAACTGGGGCAACAGGTCACGGTGGTGGCCGGGCGGGCGCAGACGGAGGCGGACTTTTGGCAAGGGACGGGCCGCAGAGAGGAGGATTCGGCCGAAATTTCCCCCCATCTCAGCTTATTGACCTGCCCTATTCGTCCCTTCCCCGGCGGCCGGGCCGGTCTGCTGGCCTGGCGCAAGGCCATGGTTTTGCTCTCGGCTTTGCCGGGCAATCAGTCGGCGCTCCTGGAAAAGATGGCGGCCTGGGTTCCGCGTCTGGATGGCTACGCCTCCGCTTTGGCGCGCGTCCCTCTGCCGGTAGATGTCGTGCATGGTTTCAATAGCGCCTGGGAATCAGCCCTGCTGGCGGCCTGGCGTTGGGCGCAACCGCGACGCATCCCCTATGTCGTCACCCCATTCGCGCATTTCGGCGCTGACTGGCGCGGCCGCGTGGCGCGCAACTCGATGATGGATCACCAACGCCAGGTCTTGGCGCAGGCAGACGCCGTCTTGACGCTAACGCCGGTGGAAGAGGCCGGTCTAGCCGCCTGGGGCGTGAAGCCGCGCCGGGTACAAACGGTGTGGGGAGGATTGGAGCCGTTGCCGCCGTTGCGGGATGCGGCGGCGGCGCGGGAGCGGTTGGGAGTGGGGGGCGAGTATGTGCTATTTATCGGCCGAACCTCCTTCGACAAAGGCGCGCTCCATGCCGCCCGGGCTATCCTCGCGCTACAGCCGATTGGCATCCCCCTGCAACTAATCCTGGCGGGCCAGATCACCCCGGAATTCAACCGCTTCTACGCCCGTCTGGACGCAGCGGCGCGGACCCGGGTGCGGCCTCTCGGCGTGGTCAGCGAAACGGAAAAACACGCCCTTTTGGCCGGCGCCCAGGCTTTACTCTTGCCCTCGCGCGTGGATTCGTTCGGCATCGTCATCCTGGAAGCGTGGGCCCACGGCAAGCCCGTCGTCGGCGCGCGCGCCGGCGGCATCGCCGGCCTCATTCGGGATGGTGTGGATGGCTGCCTGGTCCCTTTTGGACAGGTGGCGGCGCTGGCTGAGGTGGTGCGTCGTTGGCGCGAGCAGCCCGAACTACGTCACCAACTGGGTTTGGCCGGCCAACAACGTGTCGCCCGCGATTTCCATTGGTCGGCCGTAGCGGAACGCGTGTTGGCAGTTTACACTGACCTGATCTAACTCCCGTCTATGCGTATCGTCCACCTGGTTCATCAATACCCGCCTGATTATGTTGGCGGCGTCGAAATTTACACGCGCCAACTGGCGCGTTGTCAGGTCGAGGGCGGCCATCAGGTTTGGGTAGCCGCGCCCGTCCCCACCATCGGCAAGCCGCACATCACGCCGGAGGAGGGCGTTCAGGTTTGGCGCATCCCGGTCGGCGCGCGCAACCGGGCGACGGTCTTCGCTGCCGGTTGGCGTCAGCCGGCGCTGACGCATGGCTGGGCGCAACTTTTGTCCCAGGCGCGACCCGACATGGTGCATATCCAACATCTCATGGGCTGGCCGCTGGCGGTAGTGGCGCAAATCCGACAAGCCGGCATCCCGTACGTGGTTACTCTACATGACTACTGGTTCCCTTGCGCCAACGCTCAACTCATCACCAATGATGCTGAGCGTTTGTGTCAGGGGCCGGATGCCCGCTGGGCCAATTGTGCGCGTTGCGCCCAGGCGCGCGCCGGTGTGCCCGGGCCGGCCTGGCTGGGCCGACCATTGGCCCCCCTGTTGGCGGCGCGTTCTAGACAGGGCGCGGCGGTGTTGCGCACGGCGGCGGCGGTCGTGGCGCCGACGGCTTTTGTGCGCGCCGCGCATGCAGAAGCCGGGTTGCCGACCGATAATTTCACCCTTATCGCACACGGCATTGAGTATGACCCGGCGCTTATCCGGCGCGCGCGCGCCCAGGTGGCGCCCCACACCGATTTTCACATAGGCTATGTCGGCAGCGTCGCCCGGCAAAAAGGGGTGCATGTGCTGGTGGCGGCGGTTAATCAATTGCCGGCGATGGGGGTGCGCCTGACGGTTGTCGGCGATTTGACCCGTTTCCCTGATTATGCCCGGCAGGTGCAAGCCCAGGCGCGTCATCCCGGCATACGCTTTTCAGGGCCATTGCCGCGCGAACAGGTATGGTCGTTTATGGCCGGGGTAGATGTGGGTGTGTTGCCGACCCTGTGGTATGAAGCGTCGCCGTTGACGATTGATGAGTGGTTTGCTGTGGGCGCGCCGATGGTGGGATCGCGTTTGGGGGCGCTGCCGGAGAAAATCACGGATACGGTAAACGGGTTGCTGACGCCGCCCGGCGATGTGGCGGCTTTGGCGCAGGCTTTGGAGCGTCTGAGGCTTGACCCGGCTGAACGGGCGCGGCTGGCAGCGGGAATAGGGGCGGTGCGGACGATGGAACAACATTCGGCCGAAATTGACGCCCTTTATCATCGTCTGCTTTTCCCCCCCGCCGCGCAAGCACATCCGTAAGATTGGTGCGTTAAACTGCCTACGATGACACATGTCATTGATGGGGTTGGCGCATGAAACCACAAATCCTGGCGTGTTGGACAATCTGGCTGGCGCTGCTCGCCTGTCTGGCGGCAAGCGTGAACGTCGGCCCGGCCGCTGGTGACAACAGCCCGCCGGTTGAACGCCTCGCTATCCGCCTGATGAGTGAGCGTGGCGGCGCATGGGGAAACGGAGATAGTTTTGCAGCAGCTCTTTCGGCCGATGGCGCGGTTATGGTGTTTCAGTCGCGGGCCGACAACTTTGACGAGGACGATCCCAATACCGCTCTGGACATTTACCTGACCACCCTGACGGGCGCGCCGCATTTGCTCAGTCATGGCGCGGACGGAGCTGCCGACGGGGAGAGTCAATCCCCTGCCGTTTCGGCCGATGGGCGTGTCGTGGTCTTTGAATCGGTCGCCGGCAACCTGACGTACGGCGATGATAACCATACCTGGGACATATTCGCCTTTGACGCCGCAACAGGAGCGATCGAGCTTGTCAGTCGGGGCCTTGACGGCCCGGCCAATGGCCCTAGTAGTCAGGCCGCGCTTTCGGCCGATGGGCGTTTGGTGGTGTTTAGCTCGAAAGCCGACAATTTGGTCGCGAACGACACCAATGGGACGGCCGACATTTTTGCTTATGACCGACAAACGGGGCAGACAACGTTGGTGAGCCTGGGTATGGATGGCCTGCCGGCCAATCGGCCTAGCAACAACCCGGCTGTTTCGGCCGATGGGCGTCTGGTGGTTTTCGATTCCTGGGCGGACAATCTGGTCAGAGGGGATACCAACTACATGAGTG
>JAYRVN010000156.1:0-2244 GCA_041918535.1 Chloroflexota bacterium | reverse complement strand
GCAAAGAAACGCCGTTAAACCTCCGGGTATGATGCGGCTGGGAAGTTATCAAGCCATTGCGCGCGGCGCCGACGGCATCATGTTCTTTCAATGGCGGCAATCGAAAGCCGGCGCAGAGAAACATCATAGCGGCATGGTGCCGCATGGCGGAACCGAGACGCGCATCTGGCGGGAGGTCAAAACCCTGGGGCAGGAATTGACCCAGCTCGATGCCATCCTTACCAGCCAGGTGAAGGCGGAGGTCGCCCTCCTGATGGATTGGAATAACTGGTGGGCGTTGGAACTGGATAGCAAGCCCTCCACCGACTTGCGATTGGTTCCGCAATTGATGGCGTATTACGCGCCGCTCTTCAAACGCAACCTCACCGTAGATTTTGCCCACCCCGAAAGCGATCTCAGTCGCTACAAATTGGTGGTCATTCCCAACCTGTATTTGGTGAGCGATAAGGCCGTTGCGAACATCACACAATACGTGGAAGGCGGCGGCACGCTGGTCATGTCCTTTTTCAGCGGCATCGTGGATGAGCATGAACACGTTCGGCTCGGAGGGTATCCGGCCCCTTTCAAAGAGATGCTGGGGCTGGCGGTTGAAGAATTTGCGCCCTACTCTGAAACGCAACGCAACGCCCTCTGCACCCGCGCTGGCTCACGCTTTGAATGCGACTTCTGGGCCGATGTCATTCACGTGACAAACGCCGAAGCCCTCGCTGCCTTTGAACAGGACTATTACGCCGGAAGCCCCGCCGTCACGCGCCATCCTTTTGGCCGTGGCACGGCGTTTTACGTGGGCACCCGCCTCGGTCACGATGGCATGGACTGGCTTCTCGCTCAGGCTTGCGAGGCGGCGCGCGTTCAATCCGTCAGACTGCCTGCGAATGTGGAAGTGGTGTACCGCACCAACGGAACAATCACGTGGCAGTTTGTGTTGAACTACTCTGACGCGCCCGTGACCGTGCCTCTCGAGCACAGCGGCGTTGAGGTGCTGACCGGCCGCCCCCTCAACCACGCGGTTGAACTTGAACCCCGGGGTGTTGCCATCATTCAAATGAGTTGAAGGCGCATCGCGATGAAATTGCCAAAGCGCGGCTCTTTAAGCATCTTGGGCGCAGATATATCCAGCCTAAAAAAATCGGAAGATTGCGGCGGGGTGTACGCCTATGAGGATGGAACCGAGGCGGACGCGCTCGAAATTTTGCGCGCGCATGGCATGAACCACGCGCGTCTGCGGGTGTGGGTGAATTCGCCCGATGGCTATCACGGCCCAAGGCAGCTGCTGGAAATGGCGAAGCGGCTCCAGCAACATCAAATCCAATTGCTGGTTGATTTTCACTACACCGACAGTTGGGCCGACCCCGGCAAACAGCCCAAGCCCGCCGCGTGGGCTGGCCTGAATTTTGATGGACTCATACAGGCGGTGTACGCTCACACCCATGACATTTGCCACAGCCTGACAGAGCAGGGAACGCCGCCCGCCATGGTGCAGATTGGCAACGAAATCACCAATGGCCTGTTATGGCCCGACGGCAAAAACGACCAGACGTTTGACCCTCTGGCGGCGCTGCTCAAAGAAGGTCAGCGCGCCGTGAAGGATTGTTTGCCGGACACACGGGTCATGCTCCATGTGGATAATGGCGGCAACAACGCGCTCTGCCGCTGGTGGTTCGATAACATTCTCGCGCAGGGCGTGCCCTTTGATTTAATCGGCGTCTCGTATTACCCCTATTGGCACGGGACGTTCGCCGATTTGCAAAACAATGTGAACGACCTCGCCGGGCGCTACCACAAAGACCTCCTCATCACCGAGACGGCCTACGCGTTCACCCCCGAGGATAACGACCATTACGAGAACATCATCACCGTTCGCCAGGAATGCCCCGGCTATTCGTTCACACCGGAAGGTCAGGCTAAATTCCTGGCTGACATTCTGGCCGTTGCGCACGCCATCCCCAACGGGCGCGGGTTAGGGGTCATGTGGTGGGATGCGACTTGGACAGCGGTGCGTGGCAATGGCTGGGACCCGGCGGATCCAATGGCTGGGAACAATTGGGAAAATCAGGCGCTGTTCGATTTCCACAACCGCGCCCTGCCCGCGATGAGTCTATTCAACCAACCTTGATATGGCCGATGCCGTCCACCGACGTTTCAATCCCCTCACGGGCGACTGGGTGCTGGTCTCGCCGCACCGCGCCCAACGTCCTTGGCTGGGGCAAGTGGAAAAACCGCCGCCCGAAAATCTGCTGCCCT
>JAYRVN010000155.1:0-10068 GCA_041918535.1 Chloroflexota bacterium | reverse complement strand
GCGGCCCGGGATGACGCTGGATATACTTCTCCTCGTCCGGCGTCTCACCGAACTGCGCATACTTGTGCCAGCCGGTGTGAATGAACAGGATGTCCCCTTCGCGCACTTCCACCCGATCCTCGATCATTTTCGGCGTAAACACATCCAATTCATCCAACGCATCGCTCAAATCTACAATCACCCCTGACCCGCACAGCCAGTTCAGCGGCAACTGATCAATTGTCTTGCCGCCCGTCACAAAATGGCGCGGCGCATCCAGGTGCGTGCCCATGTGATTTGAAGTCATGATGTATTGGGCGTTGACGCCATGTTCCGACTTGCGCTTGATATACTTCACCTCGAATGGTGGGTAAAAAGGCCAAAAGGGGGCGTCTTGATTTAAGGGTTGAGATAAATCGTAGATTTTCATCACCGTCTCCTTAAGCGAATTGTGGAGGATGTGGGCAAGTCCGGCTTGCCCATTACTGAAGATACCGCTCGGCAAACGCCAGCAACGCTTGCTCAAAGATCGCCATCGGCGGGCGCACCAACCCGGCTCCCACCTGCCCTACGCCGGCTTCTTTATGCGCGATGCCGGTGTTGATACGCGGGGTGATCCCCAATTCCACCACTTGCCGGATATCAATGCCGGTTGGCGTACCGCGGAAACCGAGCGCCGGAATGGTGAATGTCGTGTGTTCGGCTACCGTAATCTCATACATTTCGAGCGTGGCGTTCAACGCATCTTGCGGCGTGCCGCTGACAAAGGTGACGATAGCGGGCGCGGCTGCCATGGCGAAGCCGCCGATCCCGGCTGTTTCCGTGATGGTGCTGTCGCCGATATCGCCGCTGGCATCTGCCGCCGAAAAGCTGGGAAAGTATAGCCCGCGAGGTGTTTCGACCGGGGCCGTGAACCATTGGTCGCCCAGGCCGCTAACACGGATGCCGAAATCAGTGCCGTTACGCGCCATGGCCGAAACCAGCGTGCTGCCTTCTACGCCGTGCGCGGCGTCGCACATGGCTTTGCAGGCTGCCATGACGGGATTGAGCACGCTTAAGGCATTCTCGCCCAGGAACTGCAGCACGCGAGCCATCTCTGTCTGATCCCGGCAGGTGCGCGCTATCAGCGGGGCCAGGCGCGTGGTGAAAATGAAGGAGCCGGCCTTGTTGCGGTTATGACCTTCGTCGCCCATGTGCAACGCCTCAGCCAACAGGGCGCGGATGTCCAGTCCGTCGCCGGCGGCTAGCGCTTCGGCCAGGATCGGCCCCATCACCGTATGCATCCAGCGCAACTTGCCGATCACATCCTCGCTATAAGCGCCGTAACGCAAAACTTTGCCGTAGCCTTCATTGAGGGTGGAGTAGGCGCGGTTGCCGTGGGTGACGTTTTCTAGAATGTAGACCTGCATGGAGGCGGAGGTCACACCGGCCATCGGCCCAACGGCCTGGTGATGATGACAGGGCGCGAGATCGATCTCACCCGCTTTGATCCGGGCTTCAGCTTCGGCGGCGTTGCGCGCCAGCCCCTCGAAAATGAGCGCGCCGATGAGGCCGCCTCGCATAGGGCCGGAGGCGCGCTCCCAGGTGATGGGAGGGCCGGCGTGCAGGATCAGGTTGTCGCGCATACCGGGGATGACATCGCGCGCGCGCGCGACCCCGCGCAAGATGGGGCGAGCGGATAGCAGGCGTTCAACAGCGAGGCGGTTGGCTTGGTCAATGTTCATGCGGCAAACTCCTGATGCATGCGAGCCGCGTTGAGAGGGGTAAGAGGCAAAGGGTGAGGCATGGGCAGGGCCTGATCAAGCATTCCTTAATCTGGCGAGAAGGGCGGCCATTTTCTCGTTGCCGCCGGCGGGTGGACGCCACTCAACTTGAAGGGCGTCAGCGCCTTGAGCCAACAGACTGGTGTAGAATGATTCCAGGCCGATGTTGACGGCCGCCAAGGGTTCGCCGAGCAGGTTTAACGCAACGGGCATGGCGGGGGCGGCGTCGGCGGCGGGGGCATGGCGGGCAATGTATTCGGCGGCGGCGGTGGTGTCCTCAAAGAGGCGTGCGCCTGCCTGAAGGAATTGCTCGGCTTGCGCGGCCCGCGATTGCGGGTCGTCGTCGGTGCCGACCAGAATGACGCCGATGGGGAGATCGCGTTGAGCCTTGATTTCAGCCACGACGGGGACCAATTCGGCGGCGGGATCGGGGTGCGCGCCCGCGCCCAGAACGACATCCAGGAGGATGAAACCCACGGCGGGATCGGCGGCTTCCTGGCGCAGGCGTCGGATGCGCGTGTCCTGATCGAGCATGGGGTGTAAACGCCCTTGGGTGAATTCGTCGGCGCCCATGTCCACCAGGGTGTGGGCCTGACTGAGCCAGGGGTCGGCCAAGGCCTGGGCCGGTTGGATGGGGGTGTTGGTGTATAGCGGGACAAGCAGGCCTTGCAGGGCTAATACGGCTTCGTAGGCCAGGGTGCCGCCGGAGAACAGGCCGCGAACATAGCCGGTGAAAGGATTCGGCCGATTCCCCGCCATTTTGGGCGTTTCCAGGGACAGGGCATAACTCAATTCGGCCGATTCGCGTAAGGTGGCCGCAAAATAGACATTGCCGAGACGCCGCGCCGGAGGCGGGTAGCCGATAAAATCCACGACCACCGGTTTAGACAAGCTGCGGGCCAGCGCCAGCAATTGCGCCGCCACCGCCGGCGCCGGCGGTTTAGACACCAGCACAATGACTTGCGTAGCCGGGTCGCGCCCTAATAAATCTAACGCCTGCCGCGCCGTTAAGCCGCCCACCGCCTGGGACAAATCCCGTCCGCCCACGCCGATGGCCTGACTGACGCCGCCGCCCAATTGATGAATGTGGCTGGTGATAGCTTGCAAACCTGTGCCGGAGGCCCCAACCAGACCGATGACGCCGCGCCGCACCCGATTGGCGAAACCCAATCCCACGCCCTGGATGATGGCAGTGCCGCAATCCGGCCCCATGACCAATAAGCCTTGCTGCCAGGCCGCTTGTTTCAAGGCCACCTCGTCTGCCAGAGAGACGTTGTCGCTGTAGAGAAAGACGTGACGCCCCAGAGCCAAAGCCTGGCGGGCTACGCCGGCAGCAAAACGGCCGGGCGCGGAAATGAGTACCCATTGGGCATGCGGCAGCATCCTGAGGGCCGTGGCGAGACTTTTCGGCCGAAACCCGGCCTCCCCACCCACCCGCCGCTGTTGCAAGAGGCTTTCCACCTGCGCCAGCGCCGCTTCGGCGGCCTCCTCCGTCTCTGCCTTGATCACCAGCAACAGGTCGTCGGGATTGGCTTGCCGGCCTTCGGCGGTGAGCAAGGCGCTGGCGGCCAGCAACTCCAGATTAGCCGGCGTTGCCATCACCACCCCGGCATCAATCACGCCCGGCAAAGCCGCCAGGGCGCGCTGCAACTGCATCAGCACCACCGAATCGTAGTAAGCGCCGGGGCGAATCTCGCTTCTGAGCGCGTTCATAGACCTGACTCAATCTCCGCCTGCGCCCGCATCAATGCCGCCTCGATCAGCGCGGCCTGGGCGAACAGGCGCTCGTCTTGACCCCAACGACCGATCAACTGCAACCCCATCGGCAGCCCATCTACGAAGCCGGCCGGCAGGCTGAGCGTCGGCAAACCGCTGTGCGTCCAGGGTAAATTCATGGCCGGGTTGCCGGTGCTTTCCAGACCATGTGGGGCCGGGCCGGTGGCGGCGGGGGCCAGCCACAGGTCCAGGCCGCAGCGATCCAGCATGTCGGTTAATTCCTGGCGGAGTTTCTCCCGGCCGGCGCGACCGGCGGCCGCCTCGTCCGGCGTGACAGTTTGGCCGCGTCGGATGAGTTCGGCCGTTTTGGGGTGGTAGAGGGGCCCATAGCGGGCAAACCAATCGGCGTGGACATCGGCGCATTCGGCGGCCATGAGTTGTTGGTGGCGTTGGGCAATTTCGGCCGAATCTAGCAACGCCGGCGCCGACAACACCCGGAACCCCGCCTCCATTAGAACCAGGCACGCCTGGCGAAAATGAGTTTGCCCGGCCGGCTCCGCCAGGTTCAGATACGGCCCTTCCGGGATACCCAGCACCGGCGCGGTTGTCAGGGAGACCGGTTGCCAATCCTCCAGCAACACAGTCGCCGCCAGATGCGCCCCGGCCACATCCGGCGCAAACAGACCTACATGATCCAGGGAGGGTGACAGCGGGATCACGCCGGCGCGTGACAGGCGCTCATAACTGGGTTTATAGCCGACGACGCCGCAAAATGCCGCCGGGCGGCTGATCGAGCCGATAGTTTGGGTGCCCAGAGCCAAATCGCACAATCCGGCGGCCACGGCTGCGGCCGACCCGCTACTGGAACCGCCCGGCGTATGGGTCAGGCGGTGAGGGTTGCGCGTGGGGCCGGGGGCAAAATAGGCGAACTCCGTCGTGGCTGTCTTCCCGACTATCAGCGCGCCGGCGGCTTTGAGTCGTCCCACCGCCGGGCCTTCCTCGCCTTGCAGCTCCTCGGCCGGCAGGCGCGCCCCGGCGCGGGTGACAAAACCGGCGACGTGAAAAATGTCCTTCACCCCTACGGTCGCCCCGAACAAGGGGGGGCGTGTGGCCGGATCAGGATAGCGCCTGAGCAACGCCTCCGCTTCGCGCCGCAAGCGCACAAAACGCCCTTCTTCCGGCACAAAAGCCAGCACCTCTGGCTCATGTTCGGCAAAACGCGCCTCAAGTGTGGTCAGATAGTCCAAAAGAGACAATTCGGCCGAACGCAGGGCCTCGATCCGATTCAGCCATGGCATAGAGTTCTCTCGCAGGGGGATGAGGCCGGCGGCCTGGGTCGCCGCTCAGGGCTGGCTTAACTGCCGCGCCGCCAATTGCACGGCGGCGACAATGTGTTGATAACCGGTGCAACGACACAGATTGCCGGAGATAGCCTCCCGAATCTCATGTTCTGTCGGGTGCGGGTTGTCGCGCAAGAATGGAATCAGCGTCATCAAGAAGCCGGGTGTGCAGAAGCCGCACTGTAGGCCATGCGCCTCCTGAAAAGCGCTTTGCAAAGGATGAAGCTCATCCGGACTATAGGCGAGGCCTTCCACCGTTTGCAGGTCGTGGCCGTCTGCCTGCGCGGCCAGCATGAGGCAAGCGCGCACAGCCTCCCCATCCAACAAAATGGTGCAGGCGCCGCACACACCCTGCTCACAACCGACATGGGTGCCGGTCAGGCCGAGATCATGGCGCAAGAAATCGCTCAAAAGGAGACGCGGCTCAACGCTGCGTTCGTAGGTGATACCGTTGACGGTGAGGGTAATGGTAGGCATGGTCGGCGGGTGCATGGTCTGGTCAGGCGCTGCGGGTCAGGGCGGTGGTTAGCGCGCGGCGAGTGAGGACGCGGGTCAGGTGGCGCTGATAGCCGGCGGAGGCGTGGATATTGCCAATGGGGTCAATCTCTGTGGTAGCGGCCAGGTCGGCGGCGGCGGCGATGGTTTCGGCCGAAATTATCTCCCCCTCCAGCAAGCGCGCCGCCTGTGCGGCTACAATCGGCCGATCCCCCACGTTCAAATACACCAGGCGCGCCCGGCGACAACGGCCCTTCTCATCCAACGTCACCAGCGCCGCCACACCGGCCAGGGCATAATCCCCCCGACGACGCGCCACTTCCACAAACGCCGAGCCTGTCCGCGCCGGCCAGGGCGGCAACTCCAGCGCCGTTAGCACTTCGTCCGGCGCCAAGTCCACGGCAAAGGTGCCCAGGAAAAAATCGGCCGCCGACACCCAGCGTTCTCCACGTCGGCTGCGCATCTGCAAACGCCCTCCCAGCGCCACGGCAATAACCGGCAACTCGGCTGCCGGATCCGCATGCACCAGGCTGCCCCCGACTGTCCCCCGATTGCGTATTTGGGGATGGGCAATAAAGGGCAGCGTTTCCGCCAAGAGTGGGCAAAACTGCGCCACCCGCGCATCCCGCTCCACCTGCCGCTGCCGGGTCATCGCCCCAATGCGTAAACCGCCATCGGGCAAAACGCGCAACCCGGCCAAACTGTCAATGCGATTGAGATCAATCAGAATGCCGGGCTGGCTGAGACGGAAATTGAGCGTTGGGATTAAACTCTGTCCGCCCGCCAGTATTTTAGCTTCAGACCCATACTGAGCGGTTAATTCCAGAGCTGCCTCCAGGCTGGTTGGAGCAATATAATCAAAGGGAGGTGGCTTCATGGGCGACTCCTCAAGGATGTCGGCGCTATTATCAACTGGGGCGGCCGGTATAGGCGGCGCGCGCCGGCAAGGGCTGGATAGGTTTCACGCTGTCCAGACTGCAACGCTTATTATCATGGAAGCCTGGACGCATGTCAAGCCCGGTCAGGCTCGGTGACCGGGTCGGGTCAGGTCGGAATTGCCCCGGACGCAGCCTGGGCTTCAACCGGCGCTATTTGCCTGCCCTCTGTGTACAAAACACATTTCAGGTTTATACTTATAGGTAGAGCGAAAAACAACCCGGCCGCACATCCGCAAGTCGCCGTTTCTCACGCGAATCTTGGGGGTTGGGATTGTCCTTCGCTCTCATTTGAGGTTGCCGGAGCGGCTTGTTGGGTCATCGGGTAACCCCTGGGAGCCCTAAGGTGAACATCGCACAGACAAAGGAGAGAACTTATGTTAAAGCGTCCTGCTCTATTATTCTTGCTGATCGCGCTTCTGGCTGTTAGCGCTGCCTGTGGCGGCAAAGAGGCGCCAACAGCTACGCCCACCTCAGTTCCACCGGCCACCATACTGATCCCTACCGACACGCCAGTTCCCACGGACACGCCGGAACCAACCGCAGCCCCGACTGATACGCCGGAACCAACACCTATCAGCAATGTGGTGCGTACGCTGCAAGATGTCGAAAAAGCGGTTATCCAAATTGTGGCCGAAGGCACTTTTGTTGATCCGGAGGCAGGGTTGCAGTTGAATGCGGCCGGCAGCGGTTCCGGTTTTATTATTGATGAGAGCGGTGTTGCTGTCACCAACAACCATGTGGTGACCGGAGCGGCCCTGTTGCAGGTGTATGTCGCCGGTTCCAGTCGTCCGGTGAATGCCAAAGTGTTGGGTGTCTCGGAATGTTCCGATCTGGCCGTGATTGACTTGGATGGAGATGGCTATGCCTTCGTTGACTGGTTTGACAACGATATCAAGGTTGGCATGGACGTTTACACGGCCGGTTTCCCGTTGGGCGACCCGGAATTTACCCTGACGCGCGGTATTATCTCGAAGGCGGAGGCGGATGGGGAAACCAGTTGGGCTTCGGTGGACTACGTCTTGGAACATGACGCCACCATCAACCCCGGCAACTCCGGCGGTCCCCTGGTAACGGCCGAAGGGCAAGTGGTGGGCATCAACTATGCCGGGGCTTTCGATACGAGTCAATACTTCGCCATTTCCCGGGATGAGGCGGTCAAGGTGTTGAATACGTTGCGCACCGGAACGGATGTTACAAGTATCGGTATTAACGGGACTGCCATCAACGACGGCGTGGGCCTTTCCGGTATCTGGGTGTCGTCCGTTCAATCCGGCTCCCCGGCCGACAAAGCCGGCGTTGAGGCGGGCGACATTATCACCAGTCTGGAAGGGCTGGTGTTGGCTTTAGACGGCACGATGTCTACCTACTGTGACATTCTGCGCAGCCATGACGCCACCGACACGCTGGCGATTGAGGTGTTGCGCTATTCCACCCAGGAAGTGTGGCAGGGCCAACTCAATGGCGAACCGCTTGCGCTGGCCTTCTCGTTCGCGGACACCCTGGGAGATCAGGTGACCGATACAGGCACCGACACAGGCACAATCGGCGGTGGTTACACCGATTATGTGACGGTGACGGATGATAGCGGCAAGCTGATACTGGAGGTGCCGACGGAGTGGAGCGATACCAACGGCAGCGCCTGGAGCCGCGATGGCGAAGATGTCGGCTATGGCCTTTCGGCGTCAACCGACTTAGACGCTTACTATAACACCTGGATGACGCCGGGCGTCTTCTTTGGGGCGTCTACCACGCTGGTGGCTACTTACACGCCGGAGCAAGCTTTGGATGACATTGACTTCTCCGATTCTTGCACCTATGGCGGCCGGGAAACGTATGCGGACGCTTACTACACCGGTTTCTATGACACCTGGCAGGATTGTGGCGGCGAAGGCACGCTGTTCATTTCGCTGGCGTCTGTGCCGGAAGATGCCGCCTTTCTGATTGTGGTGCAGGTTCAGATTGTGAGTGACGCCGATTTGGAGGCGTTTGACCATATTCTGAATAGCTTCTTTGTGTCAACCGAGTAAGGCTTGGGTTGCAGACACGCCTGGGTTGAGCCAGATTAAGGAGGGGATTCGGCCGAATCCCCTCCTTTTTATTTTATGCCGCCAGCGTCTTCACAAACACCAGACGATCCGGCTGCGGCACAAACCCCAGCTTGATATTGATATCGAACATTGGGTTGCTCTGTTCGTTGTCGGTCGCCACAATCGGCCGATTTCCCTCCGCAGTGCGCAAAGTCAGGGCATAACTCAGTGACTTCACCTTCAACGCCAGCGCAATGCCTCGCCGCCGGTATTCGCGGATGACGCCCGTTAAGCCCGTGAACAACTTGGCGTCGGTCGCGTCGCTGCGGAACAACATCGTCACCCCCACGTAACGGTCGCCAGCCATGGCCACCAGATAAGCCTTGTCCAGGCGCATCTCAGCGTTACCGTCGAAGCGCTTCAACCACTCCTCCAGCGTCGGTCGGCTAAAAGGCGCATGCCAGGGGATGTCCGGCTGGATACTTTGGCTCATCTCGTAAAGCTTGCGTCGGCAATCAGGATCATCGGCCAACAGCGCCGACAGCGGGCGGATGACGATGCCGCCGGCCTCCACGCGCTGCACGGTTGGGGCAAAACGATCGGGATCAAACTGATTAAGGTCGAGATGCGAAACCCGCATGCGCGTTTTCAGCTCATAGCCGCCTAACCTATCCAGGAAGCGCAATGTCTGAGGACGGCTGGCGTACGTTTGGATTTCAATTGAGGTGGGGCTATACGGGGCCAATTCCGCCATGAAGAATTCATACATGGCAGCGCCGATGCCTCGCCCCTGATATTCGGGCCGCACGTTGATGTCTATCAAGAAGCGCTGCGGATGGTAAGCCCAAAAGGTATGCATATAGACGCCCTCGGCCACCACCGGCCCCGCCTCGTCGCCCCAATGAGTTAAGAACCGCCGATAAATGTATTGGGGCGAGCGTTGAGCGGCCCAGCGTTTCCAGTCGGCTACCGTCTCTGGGTATTCAGGCCAGACGGCATTGTGGACGGCGACGCCGGCGGCATAGTCGGCGTCGCTGTGGTCAAAAGGCAGAATTTTTACGGACTCAATCATAATGGGTGGCGCTGTCATGGCTTTGACTCCTTGGTTCGCGTTAGCTACCGCGCGGTTCATACGCTTCCTGGTTGGTTGACGGGCGGGTGAAGAAGCCCCGCATCCCGTGTTGACCACACCAATGCAAAGGCCGTGGGGTTCAGTCGCCCACGGCCTTTGGTTCGTTTGGCGTCGCGCTGGACGGCGCCATGAAAAAAGGCCGTGGGCAAGAAGTGCGCCCACGGCCTTTAGCTGACAATTCTTATAGGCTATCTGTCAGCGACCAGACACACTTCTCCCTGGGAGGGCAACGCCGGAAGCGGCCCCACAGCAGTTTTGCAAGATAACCTTATCCATTAACATGTCTGTTCGCTTACCTCAAGTCAGATTACTAAAACATGATACCAAAAGGGGCGCGGCTTGTCAATGGTCGGTGGGGCGTTGGGGCGTTTGTTTCCCGCCTCCTTGACTCCAAGAGAATGGGCTGTATATTAAACGTATGCAACCAATTGGCCGACACAGGGGATTGAGTTTCTCCGCATACGGGCCAGAAGTATTGCCTGCGGCGCTGGGTGTTGGCGGTCCTTTCAGCAACATGACCCGGGGTGAAGTGCGCTTGTTGACTGACAAAATGGCCCAGAATAACCTGGAGGGTTACTCCAAATGACCCAAAGAGTAGAAGTGGGCTGCATATTCGATTACAATAAGGGTAAACAAGGCGAGTATAGCGGTTGATACACAAGGGGATGAAATCCCCAT
>JAYRVN010000154.1:0-15008 GCA_041918535.1 Chloroflexota bacterium | reverse complement strand
ACAGCGTTTAGGGGAGAATCGATGAAGTATTATGTGACAGTCACCACCGTCAATACCCGCGCCGAAAAGACAGCTTATGTCATTGATATTGACAACGAGAAACGGCTCACCGTGGATGGCCAGCAGCACACCATTGACTTTCAGAGCTTGAGCAAAGATGGTTTCATGTCCTTGCTCCTAGACAACCGTTCCGTAGAAGGGGTCTTTGAGGAAAAACCAGATAACATCTGGGAAGTGTTGATTTATGGTGAGTTGTATACCGTTTCTGTGCAAGATGAGCGCGCGTATCGGCTGGCGAAGGCGCGCGGGGCCGGCGCGCATGAATCGGGCGAGGCTACGCTAAACTCCCCCATGCCCGGCATCATCACCAAAGTGTCGGTAAAAGTGGGCGATGTGGTTAAGAAGCAGGGCACACTGCTGATCCTCGAATCCATGAAGATGGAAAACGAATTGCGATCGCCGCGCGACGGCGTCATTACCCACATCAATGTCCAAGCCGGCCAAAGTGTGGAGAAAGGCTATACCCTGATCGTCATCGGGGATGCGCCGCCGATGGCGTGAATGCCGCCGGCGAGGCCGCCGAGCCACCGGGCGACCGCCCAGGAATGCACACAGGAAAGTCCTCGCATGACACACCTTGAAGTTGAGGTCAAGTTTTGGGTGTCTGATCTGACGGCGGTCCGGGCCGATGTGATCGCGGCCGGCGGGCAATTGGTTCGGCCGCGTGTGTTTGAGCAGAACGTGCGCTACGACACGACCAACAACGATTTGCAGACCCGTGGCGCGCTCTTGCGCCTGCGCGCGGACACAGAAACCCGTCTCACATTCAAAGGCTTGCCTCCGCAGGACCCGGCGACCGGACAAGGGCAGGCGCGTGTGCGGGAAGAATTAGAGGTGGTGGTTTCAGATTTCGATCTGATGGCGACTATGCTAGAACGATTGGGGTTTGCGCCCCGACAGCGTTATGAGAAGTATCGAGAGGCTTTTCGTCTGGGGTCGGTAGAAGTGGTCTTGGATGAGCTGCCGTTTGGCGATTTCGTAGAGTTAGAGGGGCCGGTGGAGGCCCTGGCCGAGACGGCGGCTGTGTTAGGCCTGGATTGGGAGCAACGCATTTTGTTGAATTATCTGGCGCTATTGGACGAGTTGAAGGCGCGGGTTGACCTGCCGTTTGCCGATCTAACGTTTGACAATTTTGCCGGCCGGGAGACGACACTGCGCGGGATTGTGTCCCAGGTCCATCAGTTGGGGGGGGATCGGCTATGACGATGTTGGATCAGGCGTTGCAAATTGCGGATGAAATGGTGCGTTTGCGGCGAGATATTCATGCGCATCCGGAATTGGGGTTTGAGGAGCACCGCACGGCGGCCCTAGTCGCGGATATGTTGCGGGAATTGGGGGTGGCGGTGACGGAGGGAATCGGCCGAACCGGTGTCATGGCAACCATTGGTCAGGGCGACGGCCCCATCATGGCTATCCGCGCCGACATGGACGCCCTCCCCATTCAAGAAACCACCGGCCTGCCCTTCAGCTCCACCCGATCCGGCGTGATGCACGCCTGCGGCCACGACGCCCATACCGCCATGTTGCTGGGCGCGGCCTATTTGCTGCAAAACAGTTGGCGAGAACACCCCTGGTCCGGCAGCGTCCGTTTGCTCTTCCAACCTTCCGAAGAGAGCGCCGACAAAAACGGCATTAGCGGCGCTCAGGCCATGCTGGCCGACCATGCTCTCGACCAGGTGGATGCCGTCATCGCGCTGCATGTGCATTCCCATCTGCCGACCGGTATGTGTTACCTGCAAGATGGCTACAGCCTGGCAGCCGTGGATTCTTTTGAAGCCTGGATTCACGGCAGCGGTGGGCATGGCGCATATCCCCATGAGACGACCGACCCGCTGTATATGCTGGCCCCGATCCTGACGGCGTTGTACGCCATCCCATCCCGGCAGATCAACGCGCTGCGCCCTAACGTCGTCAGCCTGGGTGAGATTCACGGCGGCGCGGCCAGCAATGTCATCCCCAGCGCCGTCTATCTGCACGGAACTTTGCGCTCTTATGACGCAACTGTGCGCCGCCAGTTGCAGCAGGCCACCGAGAACGTGTTTAAGATAAGCCAGGCTTTGGGCGGGTCTTATACCTTCAAGTTGCAGGCAGGATATCCGGCCATGTTCAATCATGCCATGGTCAACGGTTGGCTTGCCGGCGCGGCCCGCGACCTGCTCGGCCCGCAGGGGGTTGATCTCACCCACGAGTTCGGCATGGGCGCGGAAGATTTCGCGTATATGACCCAAAGCGCTCCGGGAGCCATGTTTATGCTGGGCGCGGCGCTGCCGGATGGCAGGGTGCGCCCACACCACACGCCAGACTTTGATATAGACGAGCGCTGCCTGCCTATCGGCGCAGCCGTCCTGGCCGAAACGGCCCGGCGGTTTGTGACAGGTCAGGTGGCGGCTTCCACAACTTTCAGTCACACCCCATCCTGATATCTATGACCCATTCATCTGATCCCGACCTGCAGGCTGCCCGCCAGGCGTGGGAGCGCGAGACGCTTGAGCCGACGCTGGCGCGCTTTCCCGAACGGCGCGCGGACTTCCATACCAGTTCTGATATTCCGGTCGAGCGGCTATATGTGCCGGATTCGGCCGAAAACTACACCGACAACCTTGGCTTCCCCGGCGACTACCCGTTCACGCGCGGCATTCAACCCACCATGTATCGCGGCCGCTTCTGGACCATGCGCCAATACGCCGGCTTCAGTACCGCGCACGAATCCAACGAACGCTATAAGTATCTGCTCAGTCGCGGACAAACCGGCCTATCCGTCGCCTTTGATCTGCCCACCCAGATCGGCTATGACCCGGACGACCCGATGGCTCTAGGCGAAGTTGGCAAAGTCGGCGTGAGCATCCCCAGCCTGACCGATATGAGCATCCTTCTGGATGGCATCCCGCTGGATAAAGTCAGCATTAGCATGACCATCAACGCGCCGGCCGCCATCTTGCTGGCCATGGTCGTGGCCGTTGCCAAACGTCAGGGCGTCCCCTCCCACAAGCTGCACGGCACTATCCAAAACGACATCCTCAAAGAGTACATCGCCCGCGGCACCTACATCTTCCCCCCGCGCCCATCCATGCGGCTCATTACCGACACGTTCGACTATTGCAGCCGCGAAGCGCCCCACTGGAACCCCATCTCCGTCTCCGGCTACCACATCCGCGAAGCGGGTTGCACGGCGGCGCAGGAGCTGGCTTTCACCCTGGCGGACGGCATTGCCTATGTCCAGGCCGCCATAGACACCGGGTTGGATGTAGATGCCTTTGCCGGTCAGGTCTCATTTTTCTTCAACGCTCATAACAACTTCCTGGAAGAAGTTGCCAAATATCGGGCCGCCAGGCGGCTGTGGGCGAAAATAATGCGCCAACGTTTTGGGGCGCAAAAAAGCGAGAGCTGGCGGCTGCGCTTCCATACACAAACAGGCGGCTCGACCCTGACGGCGCAACAGCCAGAGAACAACATTGTACGGGTGGCCTTGCAGGCATTGGCCGCCGTGATGGGCGGAACCCAATCCTTGCATACCAACAGCATGGATGAGGCGCTGGGGCTGCCAACCGAACAAGCGGTGCGGGTGGCCTTGCGCACGCAGCAGATCATTGCCAACGAAAGCGGCGTGGCAGATACGATTGATCCGTTAGGCGGCGCTTATGCAGTGGAGGCGCTGACCGATGCGCTGGAGGCTAAAGCGGTCGACTACCTCAAGCGGATTGACGAGATGGGCGGAATGCTCAACGCCATCGAAACGGGCTATATTAATCAGGAAATTGATGACGCGGCCTATCACTATCAACAGGCGTTGGAGCGCAAAGAAGAGATCGTGGTCGGGCTAAACGCCTACACGGAGGCCGCGGCGGTGGAACCGCCGGTTTTGCATATTGACCCGGCCATCGAAGCGGGCCAGCGCGCCCACATGGCGGACATTCGCGCCCAGCGCGACAATGAAACGGTGTCAGCCTTACGCGTGCGCCTGGAAGCGGCGGCGCGTGGGAACGACAATCTGATGCCGCTGTTTATCACCTGTGTGGAAAACCAGGTGACATTGGGCGAGATTTGCCAGACGTTGCGCGGCGTGTGGGGAGAATTTCGGCCGAATTTTGGCCTTTAATCTCACCAGCCCCTCTCATAACCCCTTGACCCTCGCTATGCTCACACCGGCGCTACTGCTTACCGCCTATAGCCAGGGCATCTTCCCCATGGCCGACGCCCATGGAAGACTTCATTGGTACGATCCTAACCCCCGCGCCGTCCTGCCCCTGGCCGACTTCCACACCCCGCGCCGCCTGCAGCGGGTCGTAGAACAACGCAAATTCGACATCCGCTTCGACAGCGCCTTCCCGGACGTCATCGCCGCCTGCGCCAAACCCGCGCCGGGGCGCGAGGACACCTGGATCAACCCGGATATCCTGGCCGCTTATACGCAACTACACGCTCTGGGTTATGCGCACAGCGTCGAAGCCTGGCAAGCCGGGTGTCTGGTGGGCGGGCTATATGGCGTGGCGTTGCATGGGTTGTTCGCCGGTGAAAGCATGTTCAGCCAGGTCACCGATGCCAGCAAAGTAGCCCTGGTGCATCTGGTGACCCATATTCGGGCGCGCGGTTTTGCCCTGCTGGATGTGCAATACGTTACGTCCCATCTGGGCCAGTTCGGCGCCGTCGAACTTTCACGCGCAGAGTATCGGCGGCGCTTACAGGCAGCCTTAGACCTGGCGGTGACGTTTTAACCCCTTGTCCGCGTTGCCCGGAGAGGGGGAGTTTGGGGAAATTAACTGAAGAGTGCCTATCGGATTCGGATGCGGATTCGGCCGAAACCGTCAGGCAGCGAGGAATCACCATGGACCACCTGTTAGACGATATGCTGGAAATCACCCAGGCGGCCGGTCAGACTATCATGAGCTTCTATCGCGCAGCCTATGAAGTCACCGACAAAGCGCCAGACAACCCTGTCACCGAAGCCGACCTGGCCTCCGACACGCTGCTCAAGCGCCGCCTGATGGCCCTGTTGCCGGAGGCTGGCTGGCTCAGCGAAGAGACAGCCGACAATCCCGGCCGGTTGGGCAAACGCTATTTGTGGTGCGTTGACCCGCTTGACGGCACCAAAGAGTTCATCTTGGGCATTCCCGAATTCACCATCTCCGTAGCCCTGGTAGAGAACGACTCTCCCATACTCGCCGCCGTATACAATCCAGTCACCCAAGAGCTTTATAGCGCAACGGCGGGTCAAGGCTTTTTCTTTAATGGCGAGCTATCCCACCCCTCTGAGCGCCGTCAACTGGAAGGCGCATTCATTGACGCCAGCCGTTCAGAACGGAAGAAAGGGGAGTTTGCGCCGTTTGAAGAGATGTTCAAGCTGCGCACCGTCGGCAGCGTGGCCTACAAATTGGCGCGGGTGGCCGCCGGACAATGTGACGCCACCTGGAGTCGCGGCCCTAAGCATGAATGGGATATTTGCGCCGGGGTGTTGCTGGTGCAGACCGCCGGCGGCAGTGTAACCGATTTGGACGATAATCCCTGCCGGTTCAACAAACCCTTCCCCAAGGTCAATGGGATAATGGCGGACAACGGCCATTTGCACACGCCGTTAGTGGCGCTGCTGAGCCAATACGGCGCGGCGCGCAAAGAGGCCGGTTTCACTTACAAAATCTAGGCAGCGCTGTAGCGCCCCCGGAGACAAATATGCCCCGCATACGTGGGTTAGTCATCAACCTGAGCTTACTCATTGGACTGGTCGCCGGTCTGGCGGCGTGGTCGGCGTCGGCGGCGGCGCCGTCCGCCCCCCGGAGCCAGGCATTCCCCCAGGCAGCGGTCTGCTGGCCTGTTTATCAACGCGGCCAGAGCCACACCAATGTAATCGCCATCAAAGCCTTCCTGAAAGATCGCGGCTATTACGGCGGACGCCTAACGCCCGCCTACACCAGCACGGTCAGCCGTAGTGTGCGCACTTTCCAAAGCACAACCGGCCTACCGGCGAATGGCGTGGTAGACGCTTCCACCTGGCAGGCGTTGCTGGTGGTTATACAATTGGGCAACAGCGGTAATGCCGTTAAAACATTACAGGATTGGCTGCATAACCTGCACGGATATACCGGCGTGCCGATCAGCGGCGTGTTTGACGCCGCCACCGAGGCCGCGCTGCGTGATTACCAACAAGCGGCCGGGCTGTCGGTGGATGGCATAGCCGGGCCGCAAACATGGGGCGCGCTGATCTGTTTCAACGATCCGCCGCCCGCCCCCACACCCACACCGACGCCGCTGCCTACCGCCACCCCTCAACCGACGCCCACTCCGACCCCGGCTCCTCTCTGCTGGCCTGTGCATAGCGCCGTCATCAATAATACCGGCCCCAATGTATTTGCCATTCAATACCTGTTGCGCCAACACGGCTATGCGCTGAGTGTTGACGGCATCTACGGCGCCGGAACGACCAGTGTGGTGCAAAATTTCCAAACGGCGCATGGATTATCGGCCGATGGTATTGTCGGCCCGCAAACCTGGCCCCTGTTAGTGATCCAGGTGCAACAAGGGGTCTACAACAGCGACGCGGTGTCGGCCGTACAGCATTTACTTGTCTACCAGCACGGCTACAGCCTGACCATAGATGGCGACTTCGGCCCGGCCACACACAACGCTGTGATCAACTTCCAAAACCAACGCGGTTTGCCCGCCACCGGCGTCGTGAACATCGCCACCTGGTCGGCGCTGGTGTGTCTCGACAACTTGCGCGCCTCCCGGGCGAGTGACATTCCGGCCGCCGACCGGATCGATCTGCCAGGCGACAGTTAGGGTAAGCGCTGTCCCCCTGACCAATTTGCAGAAGTTTGAACAATTACGTGACGATGATGTGACGAATGTAACTTGACAATGTGACAAGAATTTGTCTAGAATGCCTTTAGAGGCCGACATCTATCGGTCGTCTGGTTTGTTTGGGCCATGCCGGGTTTTCCAGACTACGGTTGAAATCAACTAACGCCCCGGCGTTGACGGGAGACACGGAACGGCAAGTGTCTCATTACCTTGCTCATGCATCATCTATCATGGAGGTCAGACATGGGCATCATCAAAGTATCGGCCAGCTCACGTACAGCCTCCGTTGCCGGCGCTATTGCCGGCGTTTTTCGAGAGTGTCGGCAGGCTGAAGTGCAAGCAATCGGCGCCGGGGCGGTGAATCAAGCCATCAAGGCGATTGCCATCGCGCGCGGCTATTTGCTGGATGAGGGTAAAGATATTGCTTGCGTTCCGTCTTTCGTGGAGATCCTGATTGAAGGTTCTGAAAGAACAGCGATACACATGTTAGTGGAAGAACGCCAACATTGACCTGGGCTGTCCGGCCAGGCCGAAAGGATGCGTTTGTTGCTTGAGGGAAAACAGACCCCACAGGTCAGCCTATTGTGTGGGGTCTGTTTTTCGCTATGCCTGGTACGCCTCTATCGGCAAACAGGTACACACCAAGTGACGGTCGCCGTAGACATTGTCAATGCGGGCGACGGCCGGCCAGAATTTATGCGCTTTGACCCAGGCTGCCGGGTAAACCGCTTGCTCGCGCCCGTAGGGATGATGCCAATCGTCAGCGGCGATCATGGCTGCCGTATGGGGCGCGTTCTTCAATGGATTGTCATGGCGATCGGAGCGCCCGTCTTCAATGGCGCGAATTTCATCGCGGATGGCGATCATGGCGTCGCAAAAGCGGTCGAGTTCATCCAGCGATTCGCTTTCGGTCGGTTCAATCATCAGGGTGCCGGCGACGGGCCAAGACATCGTGGGGGCGTGGAAACCGAAATCCATCAAGCGTTTCGCCACATCGTCGGGGCCAATATCGGCCGAATCCCTCAACGACCGCAGGTCTACAATGCACTCATGCGCCACATGCCCATGCCGCCCCTCATACAGCATCGGGAAATGGGGTTTAAGCCGCGCCGCTACATAATTAGCGTTTAGAATCGCCTTTCTCGACGCCTCGGTCAGCCCTTCCGCCCCCATCATCGCGATATAGGCATAAGAAATCGGCAGAATACTTGGGCTACCCCATGGGGCTGCCGCCACCGCGCCGATGCCTTGCTCCCCACCCACCGCCGCCTCCCAAATATGCTTGGGGAGAAACGGCGTCAAGTGCTGAGCCACACAGATGGGCCCCATGCCAGGTCCGCCGCCGCCGTGAGGAATGCAAAACGTCTTGTGCAGATTCAGGTGACACACATCCCCGCCGAATTGCGCCGGTTGACACAAACCCACCAACGCATTCATGTTGGCCCCATCTACATACACCTGCCCGCCAAATTCATGCACCGCCCGGCATATCTCCATAATGTTCTCTTCAAAGATGCCGTGCGTGGAAGGATAGGTGATCATCAGTGCGGCCAGCCGATCCTGATGTTGCGCCGCCTTGGCGCGCAGGTCGTCTATGTCCACGTTGCCGTTATCGTCACACTTGACCACGACCACGTTCAGGCCGGCCATGACGGCGCTGGCCGGATTCGTGCCATGGGCCGAACTGGGGATCAGACAGATGTCGCGATGCCCTTCCCCCCGCGCGGCGTGATAGGCCCGAATCACCAACAACCCGGTGTATTCCCCTTGCGAACCGGCGTTCGGTTGGAAAGACACCCCGGCAAAACCGGTGATCTCCATCAACCAACTTTCCAAACGCGCGGCCAACATGCGATAACCGGCCGTCTGTTGGGCCGGGGCAAACGGGTGAATCTGCCCAAACTCCGGCCATGTCACCGGGATCATTTCGGTGGTGGCGTTGAGCTTCATGGTGCAGGAACCCAGCGGGATCATCGAGTGCGCCAGAGACAGGTCGCGGCTTTGTAAGCGGGTGATGTAACGCAACATCTCCGTTTCGGTGTGATACGTATTGAAGACGGGGTGCGTAAGATAGGCGGAACTGCGCTCGAACGTCTTGGCATAGGTGATGCTGACGCTTTCGGCCAATTGGGCCAGATCGAACGTTTGGCCCGGCCCAAAGATGCCCAGCAGTTGCGCCAAATCCGCGGTGGTTGTGGTCTCATCCAGAGAGATTCCCAGGCTGCCGTCGGGATAGGCCCGCAAGTTTATACCCTGGGCATCGGCCTGCTCCAGGATCGTCCCCCTGTCCAGCGGGCCATTGGTCACCTTGAGCGTGTCGAAGGTCGGGCCGTTGGACAAGGTATAGCCCAGGCGGCGCAACCCTTCAGCCAACATCTCAGTCAGCAGGTGGATACGTTGGGCAATGCGCTTCAGGCCGTCGGGGCCGTGGTAGACAGCATACATCGAGGCCATGATCGCCAACAAGACCTGCGCCGTGCAAATGTTGCTGGTGGCTTTGTCCCGCCGAATGTGTTGTTCGCGGGTTTGCAACGCCAGCCGCAAGGCGGGCGCGCCGGTGGCGTCCACCGAGACGCCGACCAGACGCCCCGGCATCAGGCGCTTGAATTCATCCTTGGTCGCCATATAGGCGGCGTGCGGCCCACCAAAACCGAGCGGCACTCCGAAGCGTTGGCTATTGCCGATAGCCACATCCGCCCCAAATTCGCCGGGCGGACGCAGCAGCGTTAGCGCCAACAGGTCGGCGGCGCATATGCGCATTGCCCCCGCTGCCTGCGCGCGCCTGAAGAAGTCGGTATAGTCGAGAATGTCACCCTCTGTCGTGGGATATTGCACCAGTACGCCAAAGGTAGGCTCGGCGAAGTCATAGGCGGCATGGTCGCCGACAATGACGTGAATGCCCAGCGGTTTGGCGCGGGTGCGCACGACATCAATGGTTTGTGGATGACATAGTTCCGATACGAAGAAGGTCTCGGCCGGCGTCTTACGCTTTTGCGCCCGGTAGGCTAAGGTCATGGCCTCGGCGGCGGCAGTGCCTTCATCCAGGAGTGAGGCGTTGGAGATTTCCATGCCGGTGAGATCGGCAATCATCGTCTGGAAATTGAGCAGCGCTTCCAGCCGTCCCTGAGCGATTTCTGGCTGATAGGGTGTATATTGGGTATACCAGCCGGGATTCTCCATGATGTTGCGCAGGATGACCGGCGGAGTGAGGGTATTGGCATAGCCCAGGCCGATGAAGGAACGGAATATCCGGTTCTGGCCGGCCAGGGCGCGCAGTTCAGCCAACGCTTCAGATTCCGTCAGGGCCGGCGGCAAGTTGAGCGGGCGAGCCAGCCGGATGGCGCTTGGGACAGTCTGATCAATCAGTTCGTCGAGCGTGGAGACGCCGATGGTCTCCAACATGTGTAGGCTGTCTTCGGCGTGGGGGCCGATGTGGCGACGGGGGAAGGTGTCGAGGGGGGAGAGCAAGGCCAGGTTAGGATGGGTAAGGGAGGGATTCGGCCGAATTTCCCGCCCATTTGTTCTCTCTGTCGCTGAGGAAATCGTATCTAACATAGCATTATCCTCGCGCTTTGCAATGCGAACGATACGCCTCCGCATCCATCAGCTCTTCAAGCTGTTCCGGCGCAGTCAGTTTGATCTTGACCAACCACGCCTTGCCGTAAGGATCGGCATTCACCGTTCCCGGTGTATCCAGCAACGGTTTATTAATCTCCAACACTTCGCCGGCTACCGGCATGTTAAGGTCTGCCGCCGCCTTCACCGACTCAATCACACCAAAACGCTGCCGCATGTCAAAGCCCTCTCCCACATCCGGCAACTCCAGATAGACGATGTCGGATAGTGAGGCTTGGGCAAAGTCCGTCACGCCGACAATGCCCCTATCACCCTCGACCTTAATCCATTCATCATCCTGCGTATACATCAGTCCATCAACGATATTGGTCATGCTCTCCTCTGTGTAGAAAATTTGGCCCAGGAGCCTATTTGTCGGCATCAGGTGTGCGCAGCTTTACCGACTGCCGCACAACACAAACGTCAAGGGGCGCTCTTACCGGGTTGGTACGAGCGCCCCTGTCATTGACCTGAGAGATTCGTCGCCTGATCCCCAACAGCCTTAGGCCGTCCGGCAGGCGCTTGCCCCTTCGGTGTGGTGTGTGAGAAGATACCCATCCCACCACCACTTTTCAGGGTCACGCAACTATTCGGTCCTTTTGCCTGAGAGATTCACCGGGCCGGTCTGCTATTTAACCCGACCTCTGGCGGCTTGCCCCTTCGGCGTCTTCTGCCTGCCCACCAGGTAAAAGCGCTCTCCCGAACAGTTGTTAGCCGTGCTCTTGTTTTCCATGGCGCTGGCGGCGGCATGCAAACCGGGTCATCTATGCCCTTCGGTCCAGCTCAAGCCTGCGCGCACACCCATAGTATACCATAGGCCGTAGCAATTTTGAACAATGTCAACCCTGTTGTATGATCCTCTTTGACCCCGCATCCGGTTTGAGAATGCGCCTCAGCAATGAGGACGTCATCGGCAAAAAACAGTGACATCTATTGAGGAAAATATCATGCCCAACACAGCCCTGGTCGCCATTGGCGGAAACTCTCTCATCAGTAGTAAAGGCACTCCCGGCATTTCTCAACAATGGGAAACGGTACGCGAAACCTGTCGCCATTTGGCCGATATGGTACAAGCGGGCTGGGATCTGATTGTGACCCACGGCAACGGCCCGCAAGTCGGCTACAATTTGCGTCGCAGCGAATTAGCCGCCCACGAGCTTTACCCCCTGCCTCTGGATGTGATTGTGGCGCATACACAAGGCTCAATCGGCTACATGTTGCAGCAGGCGCTTGGCAATGAACTGGCGGCGCGCGGCCTTTACAAGCCGGTCGTCTCTCTGGTGACCCAGGTGCGGGTGGATGAGAGCGATCCCGGCTTTCAAAAACCGACCAAACCGATAGGCAGCTTTATGACGGAAGAGCAAGCCCGCCTGTTTGAGACCGAGGGTTGGCGGGTAATTGAGGACGCCGGGCGGGGTTGGCGACGGGTTGTGGCTTCGCCGCAGCCGCTGCAAATCGTGGAGGAGGACGCCGTTCGTCAATTGATTCAAGCGGGATGTATCGTGGTGACGGTGGGCGGGGGCGGCATTCCGGTGGTAGGACAGCCGGGGCATAGTGGCGACCTTCACGGCGTGTTTGCCGTGATTGACAAAGACCGCGCCAGTAGTTTGTTGGCTCGTCGCCTGAAGGTGGATTTATTCCTGATTTCAACCGGCGTAGCGGAAGTTTCCCTATTTTTCAACACGCCGCAGCAAACCGCCGTTAGACATATGAGCGTAGCTGAAGCCGAGCGCTATACGCGAGAGGGGCATTTTGCACCGGGAAGTATGCGGCCGAAGATCGAGGCGGCTATCGAATTTGCCCAAGAAACCGGTCACGCGGCGCTCATCACCAGTCCGGAAAATATCGGGCAGGCGTTGCGAGGAGAAGCCGGCACGCGCATTAGCGGGTAGGCGGCAGCGCACCAGACGCCCTCAGGCTCACGAGATTTCCAACTAGTCTGAGCGGGTATCACCGTATCATGCAGCTCATCGAGCCGTTCATCCGAGCTTATCGCTCCCTTTTCAGCGAGCAAGGTCTGCTGGCGAGTCTCTTCACCATCTATGCGTTAAGTCAACTCCGGTATACCTGGCGCGTGCTGCAAGCCATGCGCCGCCAGGGAAAGGGCCTGTCTGAGCCGCCGCTAACTTTCGAGAAGAAACGCCTTGTGGATGAAGCGGCTGTCTATGTGGCCGTGCCTATCAGCATCTTTCTCCACGAGTTCGGTCATGCCGTGGCCGTCTGGGCTTTCGGCGGGCATGTGGTGGAGTTCGGCTTTTTCTTCTTTTGGGGATATGTCTTGCCTGACCGAGCATTCCCGCCGACGGCTCAATGGATCATCAGTAGCGCTGGCACTTGGGCCAACCTGGGGCTGGCGCTGGCGGTATGGTTGGCCTGGCGTCGGCGAGCTGCGCCGGTCTGGCGTTACGCCGCTGTGCGGGTGGCTCGCTTCCAATTGATTTTTGCCCTGATCATGTATCCGGTATTCACGGCTTTATTGGCCCTGGGCGACTGGCGGGTGATCTACAATTTCAATCTGACGCCAATTCTCAGCGGTTTGACGGGTCTGGCGCATAGCATTCTGCTGATTGGGCTGTGGCGAAGCGAGCAAATGGGCCATTTTGAGATGCCGGCTTTTGCAACGGCGGCGGCTGAAGCGCAGGCCGGGCAACTGGCGGCGGGTTTATCGGCCGATCCCGACAATCTGCCGGCGCGTATGGCTTTGTTGCGCGCTTATGCGGTGGGAGATGCACCACACCGGGCTTTGGCTTTGGCGAAAGACCTGACGCAACGGTGGCCGGATTCGGCCGAAAATCATTTTCTGCTCGCCGTCCTGCAAACCCAATCCCGCCGGCGGGTCCCCCGCCAGGCCGTTCACCATTTCCAGCAAGCCATTCGCCTGGGGCTGACCAACCCCGCGCAATTGGCGACTGCGCAGCGTTGGCTCGGCCTGCACTACCTGGATCGGGAAGATTTCGAGACGGCGCTCCACCACTTCGATCAGGCGATTGATGCCGCCGTCGCCGCCGTGCAAGCCGGCTACGCCTCCGCTCAGATTGACGAGCATGACCTGCACTACTGGCGCAGCATCATCTTGCGGCAGAAAAAGCGTTATGCCGAGGCGCAACAGGATTTGCGCCTGGCGCTGGCTCAGGCGGAAGCCTCCAACCTGCCCCAGGCAGCCGCTCTCTATCGTGAGCAACTGAAAAGCCTGGATGGACTGGTTGTCGGCTGAGGCCCTCTTGACGGGGTTGTTATCGTCTCATGCAGGCGCGTTGAACTGCCGACCCTTCCGCTGAGGACAACCTTCGGGTCGGGCGTTGGCGGCGAACTCGGCTAATGTTGCGACCAGCGCCGGGCGGCCCAAAGACCGGCGGCAGCGCCCACGGCGGCTCCGACGAGCACAGGCATGGGACGTGGGGAGGCCGGGGTGGTTTGGCGAATCCATTCCAGCGTCTCCCGCATTCCCTCTTCAACCGGTCGTGTCTCCCAACCCAACTCAAGGCGAGCTTTGGCGGCGCCGGCCGTGTAGGTAGCCCCCAGGCTACGGATGGCTTCGTCCGAAAAAAGCGTCGGCACGGGCGCAAAGCGCGCCAGACTGCGCATAAGCGGCGCGGTGGGGCGCAGGACGGCGGCGGGGATGTGCCAGCGTGGGCGACGCAAGCCGCTCAAATTGGCGCACAGGTCAACCAACTCATCCAGCGGGATTGCCGGCCCGGCCAGAATGTAGCTCTCGCCGATCCGCCCCTTTTCAGCCGCCAGAATGTGTCCGGCCGCCACATCATCCACATGCGCAAAGGTGAAGGTTGTTTCCGGCCCCGGCAGCGCCGGCGCGCCTTTGACAAAAAGGCGCATGAGTTGCGCGATAACGCTCTGGTCGCCCGGCCCGTACACCCCGCCCGGCATGACGATAATGATGGGCGCGCCCTGGCGGATAAGCGGCAAGGCCACTTTGTAGTGAGCCAGCCATTTGGTGCGTTCATATTCACTGAGAAAAGGGCCGTCGGTGTAATAACTTTCATCGACCATCGCACCGTGTGTGTCGCTGAAGACGCCGACGGTGCTGGTGTAGACGATCTTGGGGATGCCCAATTCGCGCGCGAGGGTGAGGACATTGCGCGTGCCACCCACGTTGATCCGTTCGGCTGCCATCCAGTCACGCGAACCGATTTCATACCAGGCGGCCACATGAAAGACGACATCGCTGCCGGCCATTCCGGCGCGCATAGACTGCTTATCAGTGATGTCGCCCGGCGTGACTTGTGCGCCTAGCAAGTTGACGCTGTTGGCGCTGTTGGCGGATCGGGCCAGCGCCTGTACTTCATACCCTCTTTCAATGAGTTGACGGATGAGGGATCGGCCGATAAAGCCACTGCCGCCGGTCACAAATGCTTTCATGCTATTGTCTCACTTCTTGCCCAACGGCAGCCGTAGATAGGGCTATGTCGGGACCTGAGGATGGATGGCAAATTTTGAGTACCGTGGATTATAGCAGAAATCGCTTGCGGGAGTAGCTGACTGCTGTTATAATTTTGCCGTTGGGGCGCGTGGCTCAGTCGGTT
>JAYRVN010000153.1:0-4425 GCA_041918535.1 Chloroflexota bacterium | reverse complement strand
TGGTACTGAACAATCGTCTCCGGGCGCCCTTGCGCCCGACAAGCCGCTACATATGCCTCGACCCGCTCATTCCCCATCGCCCAATCACGGGCGCGAGCCACGTTGGTGTCGGTGGCCTGCACTTCCACTTCAGTCTGTGGTGTCATGTCGGGGGTCAAAACGCCCTCTCTGACCAATAGGTCTAAGACGGTCTCCCGATCGAGCAGGGGTTCACCCTGTGCGCCACCCGGTTTGTAAAGCAGTTCGGCAACCTTTCCCCAGGCTGTAGAAACCTCGGCCGCCGTCAGGCGACCCTCATCATCGCGATCCTCAAACTCGAAGTGGACACCACGGCCCAAACCAAATGTCTCATCATTTAGACGAGATTCATACTGGCGAACAAATTCGTTGCCGGCCTTGTTAGTGGCCTTCCTGTGCTGAATAGCCGTCTCCTGTGATCGGCCGAATGAGCCGCCGGATACCGGCCAGTATTCGGCCGGATCGCGCCCCAGCACCAGCGCCATAGCATAGATGATCAGCTCGACCACCGTTTTCTTTTCGAAGCCAGCCGGCAACTGTGACAACGCCACCAACTTAGCCTCTGGCGCCATCCCTGCCATAGTGGCCAATACAGCCACGCCGCCATAGTAATCGCGCTCCATCGAGCTCAGATTGTTACTGTGCTCTTCCATGGCCTGCGCCCATTGGTCAGACGTGATATTTTGGAGCAGCAACAACCCTTTCGGCGCGCGCGCGCCGAGCATCTCCTGATCATGCGTATACACGGCCATCAGGACCGTGACCAATTCCCACACCAACGATGTGGAACACAAGCCTAACCCGCGCATAGAATCCAACGGATTGACTAGCGCCGGAAAGCGCCAGTAATCCTCCAAACCCCAGGGCTTATTCTGATATTCCAGCGGCGTTTGGGTCTTCCCCGTTAGCCGCGCCTGGCTAGAATCGACGTGGAGGAAGCCGGCGAGTGGCCCCACAAAACCGGCGCCCATATCTACCCGCGCCGTCTCAATAACCGCCCCCAGGTCTTGCGTGTGATAGGCGATTGTGGCCGCCGTCATTCCCTGTCGGTGCCCCCACACATCGGCCGCAACCCAGTGTTGATTGAGCACGCGCCTGGCCCGCGCCACCGCATTCCGTCCACCGGTTAGCGTCCAGCGGCGGTTGGCGTTCAGCGCCGCCTCGTTGCGCAACATGCCGGCCCAATGCGGCTCGCGCCACCAGTTCTCGGCCAGCCAGCGGTCACGAGCGCGACTATCGGCCGAATAGGGGGGAATCTGCTGACTCCAATTCGTCCAACGCATCAGGCTGGCAAAGGCCTGGTCAACATCCTGAAAACGCGGCTGTTGTGTTTTCAAATCGCCAACCGCGCGCTCTACCGTCTCTAAATCTTCTCTTGTTGTCATCCAGCCCCCCGCGCCCAACCCTGCCCACGCAGAGCCACGGGCGCCATTGCCGCCCCCATGGATAAACAGACAGCCAAATCAATCTTGGCCGCCTGATTCCGTTTGACCAAGCGTAATCGCCCCTCGCTCACCACTTGCGCATTGGCATTTAACACATGGGCGGTTAACGCTGGAAGATTCGCATGCACCACACGTCCATCCCGAATACGGTCTTGTAACGCCTTGTCAGCCACCTCGCGTGGCGCGCCTTGTTTGAACTCATACAATGGCGCGACCTGGTCGCGGCGAAGGCGCTGGGCCATATCCTCTAGTTGATATGGATCATAAACGATTTGCATCACGCGGTACATTTTGCATAGCCGACGCACTTCTGCTTCAGGCTGAGACAAATCGATCTTCCCGTGCGCCGGCGGTTTCCACTCGTAAGCCATGCGAGGCTCGACGGTATCGGTATCTGGCCGATAGGTCAGCGTTAGCAACCCAAAACTGTCATTGGATATGCCGGCATCTAAAACAATGATGATCGGTGCGCGTGGCTCTAACGGCCGAAGGTCACCCTGGCAACTGCGCCAGGTCTCTGGCTCGACGAAGACGTTTTGCGAATGTACCCATTGATTATGGTGCATTCGGGCATATTCATCAGCCGTCTGAAGCTGCGCCTCCTCACGGTAATAGGCCTGGCCGGTTGCGCCCGTTTGCCAGGGCAGTAAATGTTTGGTTACCCATACGCATAACAGGCTGGCCGCTGGATTGGCATATACTTCCAGGTCGTCCCACAATCGCTTCCCATTCTCACCCCCCAGCTCATACAATCGCTCCAGAATGGGGCTTTCGCCAATGTGCCCGGCGTAGGTGTCAATCCAACGCTGGCTTCGGCCGAATTTGTTGGGGCTGAGCGTCATCTCAGACCACATCTTCTGGTGAGCGGCCGATTTCCAACCCCACAACTCTGAAAACACGATCATGTCATCGTTGCCGCCCGCCTCGCCGGTGGGGTCAATGGGCAACATCTCGACGACGCTCCCATTGGGATAGCGCACGGTATAGCCGCTTGTACTGATAGCGACCTGATCTTTGCGCACCGGATCATGGCGCAGATTTTCGCGCAGGTAATGCCCTACCCGTGAGTCAGCCTGTTTTTGGTCATTAGCGATGAGTTTGATTTGAGCGCGCGGGCGAGTGGAGGCAACGTAATCCACGACGGCGGCGATAATTGAGGTTTTGGCCGACTTTTTGGGCCATGACCATATCACCGTCGAATAGACGTAATTGCCGGCTGCGTCCGTGCGCAACGCCTCACGGAGCGGCCGAATCTGACAATCATGCAGATCGATCAGCTCTTTGGTGTCATACAGGCGAAAGTTCGCCTGTATCCATTCGTCAACTGTCGGGGGCGGTTGCAGGCGCTCCAGGAGGGTCCGTATCTCGGCGCGCTCGCGCCCGGTCAAGAAGGGCCATAACGCGTGCAACTCCTCCGTCGTCGGCAGGTCGAGCATCATCCTGAATCCGTTGTAATGGGGCCGTTTCCGGCGCGCGATCTAATACTTCTTTGGCGGCTCGAACGCGGTCTCCCCAGGCGGCGTCCGCAGCCCCCATCGCGGACTCCAATGTATCTACCGCCACCTCGCTGAGAAATTGGAGCTTCAGGCGACTCCGCTCCAACGCGGCCAACGCGGCCAGCTCCTCTTCGGCAAATTCGGCATCCCGCTTACGCAGCGCCAGGCCCGGCGTTACACGCGTTCCACATAAATACTCAAACGCTTGGCGGTAGGCCGGGTCATCGCGCATCCATTTCTCGTAATGCACGGTACGCGAACCGGTGTATGAGCTATTAAGAGCAAACACTTTGCCAAATGAGGTACCGGAATGAGCAGCGTGGGCCAGGGCCAGCAGGGTGCGGCGCTTTTTGCGATATTCCCCGGTTGTGATGGCTTCCAATAATGCCACCGCCTCTTCGCCCCAGGCCGTGACAATGTCGTTTTTGCGCACACTGGCAGCGCCGCCGACGCCAAACAATGTGAGGGGCTCTAGCTCCTGGGGCGGGTCGGTGATTAGGGGGGATGAAGATTTGCTAGACGCCATACCGTACACTGCGATACAACCAATTCCACCTATTGTGAAAGCGATTTGGGCTTTGGGTGTTGGCGACTATGCGAATGACGCCGGCCCAGATACATTTAGGTTAACGGATTCGCCCGGCCAAGGCAAGTTTCACCAAGAATGCAAATGGCCCCCAGAAGTTCTGGAGGCCATTGCTCAAACCGCAGGAGGGTCCGTGATCCATGACCACTTATAGGATACACGACAATCCTCTTGATTTCAACTTTCATCACTCGGCGCGCGCCTAGCGCGAGGCCCCACGAGCCCACCCCTGGGGTTGGCCCAGCCCATCCACATGGGCCACCGCGTAGCGCATGGTGTCCATGCCGTGGTTGTTTTCATCTAGTGGGATTTCGGCCGATGCTCGGCCATTCACACCGGGCGGATAAACGTACACATCGAACTCCATTTCCGTTTTATAGGGGAGCTCCGCCATCACCAACGCCTCATCCACCGGATGGGTCGCATCATGAATAAAGACCATTCCGGGCAACCCATCATCCGCCCTGCGCAATCGCGCCTTAACCGCTTGAATCCCGCGCGGAATGTCATTGTAACCGGGAAATACCGGCAGCCCGGCGCGCCGAAACTCCTCAATATTCGCCCGACCACTGGGATCGCAGACGAAGGCGCGAAGAGTAGGGTAGGCGCGTTTCAATTTCAATGCCTCTTCCACCCACCAGCCGATCAGCCGTTGGGTCATATAAATCTCGCGCACGCGGTACATTCGCTTGTCCCCATCTACTCCCCATACCTGGAGTACGCCGGGATTAGTGTATCCCCAATCCACACCGGCCACGTAGTACCGCATATCCACGCCGGTCAGAGAATCTTCGTAACGCATGTGGACGCCGCGGTCGAATTCATCATACACAGCGCCTTCGGCCGACACCCAACGCCCATGACGTAAACGCGAGTACCG
>JAYRVN010000152.1:0-5011 GCA_041918535.1 Chloroflexota bacterium | reverse complement strand
ATCCCCTTGGGCGTGGCGGCGGCCGATGTCGTTCAGGCCAATTTCAATCTGTTACAGCCGTTTGTCAATACGGGCCTGGTCACCGAGGATCGGCGCGGCCGGCAATATGCAGACAACCTGGCCCCCCATCTAGTCGGTTACACCGGGCCAATCCCGGCGGGCGAGCAAGAGACCTATCTGGCCGAAGGCTATGCGCCGGATGATCGGGTAGGCTTGGCCGGCCTGGAAAGGTGGGGAGAGCCTTTTCTGCGCGGCACACGGGGCGGGATTTTGAGCGTGGTTAACCCAACCGGCGAACAGGCGGCGATTGTGCAAGAAGCGGAACGGCGACGCGCCCGCAATGTGTACACGACCTTCGACGCCGATTTCCAACAAGCGGTGCAACAAGCCCTGGCGGAGGCGATCACGACCCATCCGGTGGCCCAGGCCGGGGCTATTATGGTGTTGGATGTGAATAGCGGGGCGATTCGGGCCATGGCAACGTATCCAACCTACAACCCGACGATATTTGACGAGATTCGGCCGAATACCGCCGACGACCTCTCCGCCATTCTCAACGACCCCCGCCGCCTTCT
This sequence comes from Chloroflexota bacterium, assembly GCA_041918535.1. Lineage (GTDB taxonomy): Bacteria > Chloroflexota > Anaerolineae > Promineifilales > Promineifilaceae > DAOTXO01. Next base: position 4,436 of record JAYRVN010000152.1, on the reverse strand, counting down.
GCTCAATCGCGCCGCCCAAGGGGAATACGCTCCCGGCTCCACCTTTAAGCTCGTCACCATCTCAGCCGGTCTGGCCAGCGGCCTCTACACTCCCGACACCCGCTACGCCTGCACCGGCATCTGGGCCGGTCTGGGCGAATCCCTGATCAAGTATGACTGGTTGCCCGGCGGGCACGGCACCATCACCCTGGTACAAGCCCTTACCCGTTCGTGCAACCCCTATTTCTATCAGGTCGGCCTCGTCGTAGATGGGGCCGATCCCTTTCTGTTGCCCAAGATTGCGCGCGCTTACGGCCTGGGCAGCTCAACCGGCATCCAGGGCGGCGCCGATTCAGCCGGCCTCATCCCCGACCCCGACTGGAAACTGCAAAACCTGGGCGAGGGCTGGTCGGCGGGCGACGCCGTGAATATGGCGATCGGGCAGGGATTTGTGCTGGTCACGCCGCTGCAATTGGCAACCCTGACGGCGGCTATCGCCAACGGCGGCACGCTTTACCAACCCAGCTTGATCAGCCGCATTGGCGAGGGAGAAGGCGCGCCGGAAGAGACGGTGACGCCGGTCGTCACAGGGCAAGGGCCATTATCGGCCGAACAGCTCGCCGCCGTGCAAACCGGCATGCGCGATGTCACCAGCAGCCCATATGGCACAGCCACCCACATCTTTCGGGGTCTGCCCGTGCCCACTGCCGGCAAAACCGGCACCGCCCAAGCGCCCGATCCCGAAGCGTTGCCGCACGCCTGGTTCACCGGCTACACGCCGACCGAGCCGTACACCGCGCCGGACGGGCGCGCGCTCAACGGGCCGGAAATCGCCATCACCGTCTTGATCGAAAATGCAGGCGAAGGGTCGGCCGTGGCGGCGCCTATCTTCCGGCGCATCGTCGAACTCTATTTCGGCCTACCCCTGACGCCGTTGCCCTGGCCCTGACCCAATGCGGGCCAGCTTTGGCCTCTCCGCTAGGGAAGAAACCGCTTATGCCCAAAGAAAGAGTCAAGAACACCAAACCCAAACCCTGGCGCGATGTCGTTCACGCAGCCATGTACAAGGCCGCGCTTGACGAGGCGCGCCGTCAGAGCCAATTTGAGCAGCCTCCCTTTATGTATCGGTGGGAGCATGTGAAAGCGGTCGTCAACACCGCCGTTAAATTGGCCGGCCTGACCGGCGCGGATGTTGAGGTGGTGGAGGCGGCGGCCTGGTTGCACGACATTGCCAAGGGGAGCGGCGAGGATCATCCGCGCCAGGGAGCTCGGATCGCGCGGCAACTGCTGCCAAAGACGGATTTTCCGGCGGAGAAGATCGAACCGGTGGCGCTGGCGATTGAGGAGCATAAAGGGTTGTGGTTAGACGCGCCGCTGAGTACCCTGGAATCCCAGGTGCTTTGGGAAGCCGACAAATTGACCAAGATCGGCCTGATTGCGGCGATTCATTGGCTGGCCGGGAGCATCGCCGCCGGCAAAGATAACGATACCGAAGGCATCATTCGCGATCACCAGGCGGCGGAGTGGCGCGCTAAAACGGTGGCCTCCATGCAAACGTCGGCCGCCCGGCAAGTGGCCTTGCAGCGTTTTGACGCTTACAATTGGTTGTGGCAACAATTAGAAAGTGAGTGGCAAGGGGAAGATTTGATGACGGTTTCGGCCGAAAATTTCTTCCCCGGCGATAGTCCGGAATTAACACCCCGGTAGGCAGGCCCAGCCTGACCTGATTATCTCGGCAACATGACAATTCTAACCTGCACCAATGTCGGCCAGAGCTTCGGCAATTTTGACCTGTTCAGCGGGATCAGCGTCAGCATTGCCAACGACGCCAAAATCGGGCTGGTCGGCCCTAACGGCATCGGCAAAACCACGCTGTTGCGCATCCTCTCCGGCCTGGCCGCCCCTTCGACGGGGGCTGTGCATTTCGCGCGCGGGGCGCGCATGGGCTATCTGCGTCAGGAAGCCATGGACGCCTTCGCCGGTCAGGACAACACCGTTTATGGCGAGATGTTGACCGTTTTCGCCGATTTGCGCCGTCAAGAGGCGGCGTTGCGAGAGATGGAAGCGGGCATGGCGGCGGATGGCGTCGACGACGCGTTGTTTGAGCACTACAGCCAGGCCCAAATGCGCTTTGAGACGGAAGGCGGCTATACCTACGATCTGCGCATCCAACAGGTATTGACCGGGCTGGGATTCGGCCGAAACGATTGGGACCTGCCCCTCGGCCTTCTCAGCGGCGGCCAAAAAACTCGCGCCCTGCTGGCCCGCCTGCTCCTGGAAGCGCCCGACCTTCTCGTTCTTGACGAGCCGACCAATCACCTGGACATCGAAGCCGTTGAATGGCTGGAAGGGGCGCTCAAAACCTGGGACGGCGCGATCCTCATCGTCAGCCACGACCGCTACTTCCTTGACCGCGTGGTCAACACCATTTGGGAGATGAGTCAACACGGGCTGGAAGGTTATCGCGGCAACTACTCCCACTACCTCACGCAACGTGAAGAGCGCTGGGAGCACCGCCGGCAGCAATTCGCCGACCTGCAAGAACGCTTTCTTAAAGAATTGGATTATATCAAGCGCAACATCGCCCGCGACGCCACCAAAAACATGGCCGTCGGGCGTCTCAAACGGCTCATCCGTCAGGTCAAGATGGTGCAGGCGGGTGGCGTTGAGGCCGTGACCGACATGAATTGGTCTGAGGCGCGCAGCGAATTCGATATCTCCGGCGCCAAATGGGAAGTGCCGGATGTCGAAGCCGCCATCAAAAGCTTACGGCGACCCTCCAATCAACTCAGGCCGCTCAAGATGAATCTGCATACCGCTCACCGCAGCGGCAACGTCATCCTCGAAACGACCGATCTAACCATTGGCTATCCGGAGCGATTGTTGTTCCACGCCGACAACATTGAATTGCGCCGGCTGGAATGCGCCGCCTTGATTGGCCCGAACGGCAGCGGTAAGACCACCTTTTTGCGCACGCTCTTGGGGGAGATTCCCGCCTTATCCGGCTCCATTAAGCCGGGCGCCAGCTTGAAACTCGGCTACTTTGCCCAGGCCCACGACCAACTGGACCTGGACAAAACCGTCATGGACACCCTGATGGAGCGTCACGGGATGTTGCCGAGCGAAGCGCGCAGCTATCTGGGGCGTTTCCTTTTCAGCCGCGAGGATGTTTTCAAGCCGATTCGCCTGCTCAGCGGCGGCGAGCGCGGGCGTCTGGCGCTGGCGCTGTTGGCGCTAGAAGGGGCCAACTTCCTGCTGCTGGACGAGCCGACCAACCATCTGGACATTCCGGCCCAAGAGGTCTTGCAGGCGGCGTTGGAAGCGTTTGACGGCACCATCTTGTTGGTCTCGCATGACCGTTATTTGGTGGATCGTCTGGCTTCGCAGATTTGGGAACTGCGCGACGGGCGCTTGCGCGTCTACGCGGGCAGTTACCAGGATTACCTGCTCACTCGCGGCCAGGAGACAACGGCTGCCAAAGAGGCGGCGGCTTTGCGCCGGCCTGAGACGCGCCTGGAGTCTAGCAATCAGTCGGCAACCGCGTTGAGCAAGAATGAACAGCGCCGGCGCGAAAAGGCGGTGCAGGCGCTAGAGGGGCAAATTCATGCGCTGGAGGTGGCGCTGGAAGGGGTTTCGGCCGAATTGCAAGCCGCCGGCGCCCTCCAGGATTACCCTGGCCTGCAACAAGCCGGTCAGACCTACGCCGAGTTGCAAGCCCGCCTGGAAGAACTACTCGACGAATGGGAGGCGCTGGCCCGTGAAACCTAAGATCATCGTCGGCTTGACCGGCAATATCGCCACCGGCAAATCCGTTATCCTGCGCCTGGCCGCCGAACGCGACGCGCTCGTCATTGACGCCGACAAAGTCGTCCACGCCATCCTGGCCGACGACGCCGCTGTGCAGGCCGCCATCCGCGCTGCCTTCGGCGCCGGCGTCTTCCAGGCGGACGGCAGCCTTCACCGCCCGGCCCTGGGTCAACAGGTTTTCGGCGATCCGGCGCAATTGCAAACCTTAGAATCCATTGTGCATCCCGTTGTCCGCCGCCGCATAATCGAGCAGATACGCCACAGTCAGGCTACAATCATCTTCATTGAGGCCATTAAGTTGTTGGAAGGCCCTCTGAAAGACGAGTGCGATCAAATCTGGGTCACTTTTTGTTCGCCTTACACCCAGATCGAACGCTTGCGACAAGGGCGCGGCCTGGATGAAGACACGGCGCGGCAACGCGTGGCGGCGCAGTCGCCGCAAGCGGACAAGATCGCCCAGGCGGATGTGGTAATTGATACCAACGGAACCATGAGCGCCACGATTGCCCAGTTTGAACGCGCCTGGGCCAATTTGGTGGGGATGGCAAATCATTCGTGACAGGGAAACCACAATGGCAACCAGAATAAAACAGTGGATCACAAAGCACCCAAACCTGACCGCCTGGTTTGTGCTGGCGTTAGGGATGGTT
>JAYRVN010000151.1:0-7737 GCA_041918535.1 Chloroflexota bacterium | reverse complement strand
TGGAGATGGGCGCCGACGATTATCTCACCAAACCCTTCTCCCCCATCGAGTTAGTGGCGCGGGTGAAGGCGGTTTTGCGCCGCGTGCGCGGCGTCACCGGCGGCCAGCGTGAAGAGGCAATGCTCAGTTACGGTGAATTAGAGATCGACCCCGTCACGCACACCCTGACCGTACGCGGCGGGCCGGTAGAATTAACCGCCACCGAATTCAATCTTTTATGGTTTATGATGAGCCATCCTCGCCAGGTTTTCAGCCGCACCCAACTCTTGGAAAATGTCTGGGGCTTTTCCGACTATGTTGACCCCAGCACCGTGACCGTGCATATGCGCCGCTTGCGCGAAAAAATCGAGCGCGATCCGGCCGGCCCGCAATATCTGGTAACGATTTGGGGCGTGGGTTACAAGTTTGAGCCGGTGGCATCCGCATGAACAATCACCTGACCGAGCCGCCTCGCGCGCCCGGCCGCTGGTCCGATCGCGCACTCTGGTTGACGCCGCTGTTCGGCGTGCTGGTAGCGGTGGTTACTTCGTCCTTTCTTGCCACCCGCCTACTGGCCCATTCGCTGAACTCGGTGCTGCTCATGGAAGCGGAGCTAGGGCTCTATGCGGTTGGCTCGATTCTAGTCGTTTTCGTCATACATTCCGTCGCTTGGAATCGTTTCCCATCGCTGCAAGGCAAATTGCTCCTGACCTCGCTCCTGGTGGGCCTGGTAACGCTATTCAACGGCTGGATGGCAGCGCGTTTGATGTTTGTGAATAACGAGAATTTGACGGTGGCAACGATCCTCTTGATTTTTGCCACGATTAACGGGGTGGCTTTTAGCGCCTTCGGCTTTTCTATCATCACGCGTAGTTTGCGCCGGATGGCCGATCTGGCGCAACGCGTGGCGGAAGGCGACTTAGAGGCGCGGGCAGTCGTGCCGGGGCGCGATGAAGTGGCGCAGTTAGGCCTGGCGTTTAACGAAATGGTGGCTCGCTTGCAGGCAACGGCCAAAGAGCGTGAGGAGTTGGAGCGCTTACGGCGCGATTTGATTGCCTGGGTGTCGCATGATCTGCGCACGCCGTTGACCGGAATTCGGGCGATGACGGAAGCGCTACACGACGGGCTGGTGGATGATCCGGAAACGGTGCAACGGTATTACCGGACGATTCGGGCTGATGTCATTGGCTTGAATCGCTTGATTGACGATCTCTTCGAGATGGCGCAGCTTGACGCCGGCGGCTTGATGTTTGAGAAGACGCCTTCTTCGCTGAGAGACCTGATTTCGGATGCTCTGGAGAGTTTTCAGGCGGTGGCGCAGCAGCGGGGCGTGCAGTTAACGGGCGAGGTGCATGGCGACCTGGATGCGGTGAAGATGAATACGGAGAAGATCGGGCGAGTTTTGGGCAATCTAATCAGCAATGCGTTGAAATATACGCCGGAGGGGGGAGTGGTGCGCGTTTCGGCCGAATCCACTCCCGCCGGCATTCTGGTGGCTGTACAAGACAGCGGCCCCGGCTTCGCCGAAAAAGACCTCTCACGCCTCTTTGAGAGGTTCTATCGGGGCGAACAGGCGCGTAGTCGTTCTCTAGGCGGCGGCGCCGGTCTGGGGCTGGCGATTGCGCGCAGCATTGTCGAAGCCCACGGCGGGCAGATCAGCGCCGGCAATGCGCCGAGCGGCGGGGCGCGTCTGGCTTTTACTTTACCGCGCTAACAGCGCGTTCGGATCAGGGCAACAGCGGATTCGGCCGAATCCACCCCACCCTACATCTCCTCGCGATACATAAAGTTATGCCGTTTGCGCGCATCCAACACCGCCCGCCGCAGTATTTCGTGAACGCGCTGAACATCCCCCACATTTTCCAAGACTAGCCTGGGTTTGGTCGTATCGTGACTGCTAATGGTAATATCGCCGATATTCAATAGGCGCTCGCCAAAAGTCTGCACCTGATCAATATCCTGAATCCGCACCAATTCAATATCTTCGCGATCTTTGCTCAACATCCCCTGGCTAAAGCGTACGCGCTCAGTGGTGATCTGATAAAACTTCGTCAGGGAGAGGAAGGAACGTCCCTCCCAAAGAACGCTCTCTCCGACCGGCTGCGCCGTATCCCCGACACCGGTCGCCGGCTGCGTCATCTTCACGTCGGCCGCCGCCGGACTCTGTTCCGCCGCAGTCCGGCCTAATTGCGCGTCCATCTCTTGCATAGCGGCCTCGGTCACAATCCCAACCAGGGCCTCAAGGGTCTGGGCGGGCAAGGCCGACAAGTCCAATTTAGCCTGGGCAATGCCTTGCCAGATACGCGCTTTCAGATGCGTATGGGTTTCATTGATAGACATGAGTGGTTCTCCTTATAAAACTTGCTGAAAAGCTTGGGCCAACCGATCCACCAGTTCGTCCACCTGGGCCGGCGTGATGATCAGCGGCGGGCCAACCATGATCACATCGCCGTTAACGCCGTCGGCGCAACCTTGAGAATAATAGATGATCAGACCGTTATCGAAAGCCGCCTGCTGCAATTCCGTCGCCACGTGTTGCGCCGCCGGGAAGGGAATTTTGCCGGCTTGCTCTTGCACCAATTCAACTCCCCAAAACAGACCGCGCCCTCGAATCTCGCCCACATGGGGATGAGCGCCCAAGGCGGCCCGTAGCCGGCGGCCCAGATAAGCCCCCGTTGCGGCGGCGTTTTCCACCAGCCTTTCCTGCTGGTAGATATGCAAAACGGCCAGCGCGGCGGCGGCCGCGACGGCGTGATGGCTGAAGGTCCCGCCATGATTGAAGTCGCCCAACTTTTGCCGCACCAGTTCCACATCCGCATGGCAGGCGGCAATAAAGCCGTGCGGCACATAGCCGCCGGCCGTGCCTTTGGAAGCCACCAGAATATCAGGCCGGACATTCCAATGCGCCAGGCCCCACCAGGTTCCGGTGCGGCCCATGCCGACCAACACCTCGTCGGCGATGAGCAACACCCCATACCGGTCACAAATGGCGCGGATACTCGGCCAGTAATCGTCGGGTGGTAAAACGGCGCCGAGCGATGCGCCGCTGATCGGCTCGGCCAGAAAAGCCGCCACCTGTTCCGGCCCTTGCGCCAGGATGGCTTCTTCGAGTTCTTGGGCCATCTCTTCGCCGCTGCGAGAATCACGGTAAGGAAAGGCCGCAGAAATATGCGGCATATCGCGCAACATGTCCAGGTAGGGGGCGCGCAAGCCGGCCCGACCACTGACAGCCAACGCGCCCAGGGTCATGCCATGATAGCTTTGCCAACGGCTGATTACAAGATGGCGGCTCTTTTCGCCCCGCGCCTGCTGTATCTGGCGCGCCAGTTTGATGGCCCCTTCGACCACTTCCGAGCCGCTGCTGAGAGGAAAGAGGCGGGGATGGTCGAGAGGGAGGTAGGGGGCAATTTCGGCCGAATATCTTTCCACCGCCTCACTCGTAAACATCAGGGCATGCACATAAGCCGCCGCCTGCGCCTGCTGCCGGATGGCTTCCACCACTTCAGCCCGACCGTGCCCCACGTTCACCACCAACGGCCCGCCGGAACCATCTAGATACCGTTTGCCGTCGGTGTCAACCAGGTAAATGCCTTCCCCAAACGCGATCTGGGGACGAGGGTGATCCATCTTGCGATAAAAAACGTGGCCTTGGGGGTGTTGGAAGCGATGTGTTGTCATAAAGGCGTCGTCAAAGGATCAGATTCGGCCGAATTATACCCCAAAACACGACAGGGATACGACCCGCTCGGCCGTACCCCTGTCACATAGCCACGCCAGGCCGCATCCAGCGCCCGGCATCACTCAAACCCGGCTAAGGCGTGCAACTCCGCAATTGGATCGCCGCAATGCGCGTCGCCCAATTACACGAAGGTTGAGTATAGCTATACTGCCCTACATACCAGAACGTCTGGCCGTCTACCGGGTCAACCGTCATATCCAAATAGTCGCCCCAACGACGCGGTATGGCATCATAGCAAGCGTGCGCCGCTTCCCCGGCATACACCTGAGCCTCGGCCACCAACCGCCCGGGACGTGAGCGGGCAGCCCGCCCCGCCACGTATACGCTGGGATAGCTAGAGGCATTCATCTTGGTGTAGCCCACCACCATTTGCCCGCAAGCATTCACCGCCAGGTCTGGAAAGCTGCGATAATCGCCGTTGCTGCCATAAGTGCCCGACTGCACCAAAGACGGCGTCGCGCCGGTCAGGTCAAGCTCGTACCAACGCACACAATTGACTGTGCCCGAGCCTGGGTTACACCCCACATGCTGCGTCGCCCAGATGTGACCGCCCCAATATTTCGCGTCCAGCAAGCGCCCGTCGTTCGCCGTGATGGGTTGGCCGCCCATTTGCTGCTGGGTCACCGGATAGCCAAAGGAACTGGCCGTCACCGAAGCCTTGAGCGTCAATGAGGGCGTTCCCCATGGGTCGCTGAAAGCGAAGATATCCACCTTGCCCCCGGTCATCGGCGTTGTCACAATGTAGTGTGGCTCGGCCGGGTTGCTAGGCCAACCGCCGAAGTCGTGGCCCAGCATTTTTGTGGGGTTGAGGGTGAAATAGTTATTGCCGACATCGTATTTGACAAAGTTGGCCGCCTCGCCCGCATACATCTTGGCTTTCTCGAAAGCAAACACATGGTTGCGCACAAAGCTTTGCCCAAACATATTGGCCGTGACGTACACCGCCGTCTGCCCCGCCGCAATACGGTGGTAGTCGCAGAAGTAATTCGTGCCAGCGCCGGGGTTGCAATCGAAGTTGTACACATTCCAATTGCCCAGCGGATCGCTCGACTGAGAAGCGGCGATGCAGAAGTGATTGGCCGAGCCTTCATCCACAATGATGGAGACCAGATACCGATCCGCTTCATCGTCATAGACGGCTACCGGATCGAAGTAGAAACCGCCTGCGCCGCACGTGGCCGAGAATAACGCTTCCATATCCACGGGCCCGGCCGCTATGGAGCCATCCGCTTTGTTGTAGATCGCCAGGGTAGAGTTCACCACTTCGACCACATGGTCAATCCCGACAGCGATCTCCGCATCGGGCGGAGTCAAGCCTATCGTATTAGAATAACGCAGGCCCAGGAAGTTCACCGGGATGTTGACCAGCAAACCGGTATCCGTCGTCTCGGCAATTTGAACGTCGCGGTCAACGCCACGCGCCAGCGAGCGCTCTATTAGCCGTTGAATTTCCGCCTCGGTGTAGATGTTTTCTACATGATCTTCCAGGTCGAATTCGCCGCGCAGATAGCTTTCCAGATATTTGCCGGGCACAGGGGCCGGGCCGTTGACGAAAGTCACCACACTGGGAACGGCCGAAATCCCGGTGACCATGCCGGCGCCATCCCCGTCACTGGCGGCATCAACTGCCGTGCGCGCGGGCCGGCCCGCCGGGCCAAAGCCTTGAATAGCGCGTTGCCGCAAGGAGGTTTCTGAAGTGAGCCGACCTGTCCCACCAATCAGCCAGACCCCCAACACTACCAGAGCGAGAACCACCAATATCCGACTCAATGTACGCAAAGTCATGACAACTCCTTAACTCTTGGCGTGAATTTTGCACAAGGTTAACACAAACCGGGTACAGCGCACAATCCCGCCGAGGGGACGCGGATTTTTTCGCCGGGGTGTTTGGTTGGGAGCGCCTTGGATACCAATCTCTCATTTGTCGGCGCAGCCATCTCCATCCGGCTCAACTTTGGCTATAATTCGGCTCTAGTGTGTACACGCGCCTGGTTGGGTCGCCGGATAACTCCACCAAACCGGGCTTGCGCCAACCGCGCCGTGCATCGACGGCGGTGACAGGGCCAACAGGCGGCGGGCGTCACACGGCATCAAATGAGGTGAATGGCTTGAAGCGTAACTTTCTCCGCTCTACCTGGGCGTGGCGTCTGGGTAGTCTATTGTTGTTATTCGGACTGATTGCTTATTGGAGCAGACCGCTGAGCAACAACCGCACGATCAAAGTTGCCGGGGCGAAGGGACAGATGATCACGGCGCGTATGTTGTCGCTCTCGTCGGGCGATGCAGCGCTGCGCGACCTGGCGTTGATTGATCCGGCCGTGCGCGCACACCTGGCGGGTAAGAGCAGCGATTTTCTGTATGCCTTGCCGCTGGGATATGGCGAATCGGCCGAATATCGTTCTCGCGGCTGCCTGACACTGAACTGTTGGCGTCTGGTTTTCTACAACTACACCGACGGCGGCACGGTTGAAGCCGTGGCAAACCGGCAAACCAACCGCATCCTCAACGTTTCGGCCGATCCCCGGGCCCGCCCGGCCGCCAGCCCTACCATCCTGCCCAAGATCGTGGACATCGCCGCCGCCGCCGCGTCCGTCCAAGCCGTTCTAGGCGACCTACACAAAGCGCGTGTCGCCATGCTACCCATGTCCGTCTGGTTAGCCGATAACGCGTGCCAGGAAGATTGGTGCGTTGACCTAACCTTCCACGACCCAACCGGCAGCGGCCGTATCTTCCACGTCGTCGTCAACCTGCACGAGCAAGCGGTAGCGCGCACCTTCTATACCCGGCCGCGCCCGGACCGACTCTACCAGGAGCCGCCTCAGCTTGACCCTGACAGCCCTTTCTACACCGACGGCTGTCACGCAGCTTATCATTGGGATGTGTGTTGGGAGATGACTGCCAACGACGGCGTCAATTTCTACGATGTTGACTACCGCGGCCAACGCATTTTTACCAGCGCCAAGATCGGCCAGGTGGAAGCCTTTTATCCCAGTTGGCCGGGCGGCTATCGGGATGAAATCGGTTTCAACGCCAGTGTCCCGCCCAAATTCGACACGCGCATCACCGACTTCGGCGATGGCTTTGAAGTGCGCCAACTTTTCACCGAGCTATTCGACTGGCCCAATTGCATCTGTTGTTATCGCTATGAGCAGGTCATCCGCTTTTATGCCGACGGCAGCTTCGAGCCGAGCTTCGTCTCCCAAGGGCCGGGTTGCGACGATCTATCACGTTATCAACCCTTTTGGCGCATTGATTTGGATCTGGACGGGGAAGCTGACGATGAGGCGTGGGCTTTCGAGGGCACCCAATGGCAGAAATTGACACGCGAGACGGAACTGGCAGCCTTCGAGAATGTATCACTCGATGGGCAGAAGCTGGCCACGTTTGACGGAAGGCTGCATTATCGCTGGCAAGCGGAGGCCAATGATCCTTTGGGTCAAAATGCCGCGCGCTTGTTTGTTTTGCGCGAACAAGCCGGGCAAGGGGAAAGCACGATCTCCATCGGTCCGGCCGACACGTATCGCCCACCGCGTCAATGGCTGAACAACGAATCCATTAGCCGCGGTGAAATTGTGGTGTGGTATGTACCCACGCTCTTCACGAAGAAGGGCGGGCCCTGGTGGTGTGCGCCGGACCCGGAACCGGAGATGTCTCCGTGCGCGGCGATCATGCACGTTGTGCCGGCCGAAGAGTTGCGCCAGCCGACGGCGGAAGAAGTGGCGCAACTTCTGGCTACGCCGACGCCCTTGCCCCAGCCTGGCTCGCTGCCGGCCATCCAGCCCACGCCGCGCCCTATTACCGGCGATGATCCGGAGACGATCATCTTGAATGCGGGGTGTGGGGCGTGCCATGTCATTGGCAGCCTGGGGGAGGCGGGCAAGGTAGGCCCGAATTTGTCCAATATCGGCCGAATCGGCAGCGAGCGTGTCCCCGGTCAACCGGCCGCTGAGTATATCCGCAATTCCATCCTCTACCCTAACCTCTTTCTGGCACCCGAATGCCCGAATGGCGTCTGCGTC
>JAYRVN010000150.1:0-2573 GCA_041918535.1 Chloroflexota bacterium | reverse complement strand
GCCGTTGCACAGCCGGCAGCGCCGCAACGGGCATGATGTTGTCCAGAACGGTCAACTGAATGGGGGGCGTCGGCGTGCCCTCGGCCGACGGCAGTTGCACGGGCAGCCGTTGGCCGCAGGCCGCTGAAGGCGTGAGAGCCACCGTCGGCAGCGGCGTGGGGCTGGGTGTTGAGGTAAGCGTCGGCAAGACAGTCGGCGTCAGGGTCGGCCGCAAGGCGGCGAGCGTGACCGGCGCCGGTTGGGTCGGCGGCGCGGGGGTGGGAGAACAGCCTATCAGCAGACCCAACCCCAGCGCACCCCACCAGACCCCCTTACGCATCACCACGCGCCTGCGCGCGTCCCTGTCGCGTGGCTTCAAGCGAGGCTGATTCCTCCGCCTCGCGCCAGGCGCTATCTTGCACCGAGCGTATAATGTGATCGCGCGCTTCTTCCGGCGAGTCCGTCACCAGGAGCAGGTTCAAATCACCCGCCGCAATTTTGCCGTCCGACAAGAGCGTCTGGCGCAACCAATCCAATAACCCTTGCCAATAAGCCGAACCAAACAGCACCAGCGGGAAATTCTTGATCTTGCCCGTTTGGATGAGCGTCAGCGATTCAAACAGTTCATCCAGCGTGCCGAATCCGCCCGGGAAAACGATATACCCCAGGGCATATTTGACAAACATGGTCTTGCGGGCGAAGAAATAGCGGAAATGCAAGGCCAGATCAACATAGGGATTCGTGCCTTGCTCAAAAGGCAGCTCGATATTCAGCCCCACCGAGAGCGCTCCGGCCTGACGCGCGCCTTCATTGGCGGCTTGCATGATGCCGGGGCCGCCGCCGGTGATGATGGCGAACCCCGCTTCGCCCAGCAGACGCGCCGTGGTTAGCGCCGCCTGATATTCGGGGTGGTCTGTTTGGGTGCGCGCCGAGCCAAAAATGGTGACGGCGGGGAAGACATGCACGAGTTTGTCGAAGCCTTCAACAAATTCGCTCATGATGCGGAACACGCGCCACGGGTCGCCGCTGGTGAAGTCGGACTGACGGGGCGTGGTAAGCAAAAGCTCGTCTTCGGTCAGGCGTAGATGGGGGGGCGTATTCGGCCGAATTTTCCGGGCAGGTTGATCGCTCATACATAGCTCGTGTGGGAGTGAATCGGCCGAAACGGAAACCGCGCCAGGGTGTCGGCCGCATCACTCATAGCGCAAAACATTGAACGGCTTCTCGCGCGCCGCGCCCACCGCTGTGATCAAAGTCGCGCCCAAAGCCAGGATAACCGCCAGCAAGATCAAACCCACCATCACGCCTAACGGCAGATGGGTATCGTTGCCGGGGTTGGAAAAAAGCAGCCCCAGCGTCAGCGCTGCCCCTAGCCCGACTCCTACCACCCCGCTACACAAGCCGAGCAAACCGTTTTCCAGCAAGAGCAAGCTTAACACCTGATCGCTGCGCAACCCCAAAGCCTTCATGATGCCGATCTCGCGGCGGCGTTCCAAGGTTGCCAGCGAAACGGTGTTGGCGATGATGACGCTGCTGGTGAACAAGGCCAAGGCGGCCACAGCCAACGGCAACGCCGTCAGTTGGTCTACCAACCGGGCGATGAAACCATTCAGCAGGGCGGCCTGGAAGATCACCACCCCCTTCACTTCCGCCAGATCGGTTGTGACGGCATCCAGTTGCGCCTCTTCCACATCGGCGATGATGGCGGTCGGGCTGGGCAGCAAGCCGGACGGGATGGCATCGGGGGAAACATAGCCCGCCACGCCGGCCGAAGTGTTAACCTGAAGGGAGAAACCACCGGACGCCGCCGGCTGGTATAGCCCCGTCAGCGTCAGCGGAACCGTTTGACCATCGGCAAAACGCACGGTCAGGACATCGCCCAGGCCGATATCGAGCCAATCGAGAATCTCCGAGGCGGGCAGGACAAGGCTGCGCGACGAGGTTGCGCTCAGGTCTTGCCCCGTCGCCAGGCTATAATTTCTATCCGGCGACCAGGGCAGGAGGGATAGTTGATTGACCAGCAAACTGATTTGCAGCGCAGTCAGATCAAAACTGGGAATCATCCCGCCGCTCTGGTTCGGCTGTTCCGTCGGCGCGGCCGGGTTGGCCTGTTGTTGGGCGCGGGCCAGACGAGCCGCCATATCGGCGTCGCCATTGACCGCCGCCACAGCCGCGGTGTAGGCCGGATCATATTGGTAGGATTTGACGGCGGGCAAGGCTTTCAGGCGCGTTTCGACGGCGGTCAACGCCTCAGAAGAGGTGGGGATGACGAGCAGATTGCCCCCCAAGCCTTGCGCAAAGGCGGTTTGGATCGCCCCGAGTACGCTCTGGGTGAAGAGCAACATGACGCTCAGGCCAAAGATGCCGATGACGGAGGCCAACAAGGTGGTAGCGGTGCGCATACGTTGCGCGCCTAGAGCGCGTTGGGCCAGTTTGAGGCGGACGCTGCGGCCGCTGGGCAAAATGCTCAATACCAACACCAACACCCATAAGCCGGCCAGTAAGGCCCCGATGAGGATGACCACGCCCAGGGTGACGCCCAGGCCGATAAGGTAATTGTCCAGGATTTGGCCGACGAGCAAGCCCATGACGAG
>JAYRVN010000149.1:0-3790 GCA_041918535.1 Chloroflexota bacterium | reverse complement strand
GCCTTTGCGCTTGTTGGATCGGGCTGGGCGGGAGACGGAAATTGTGGGCACGATTTCGGCCGAAACTCCCAACAACCAGCGCACCCTCCACTTCAACGCCGACTTGCTGCCCTACCTGGACCAAATCGGCCACGCGCCCTTGCCGCCTTATATCCATACCCCCCTGGCCGATCCGGAACGCTATCAAACCATCTATGCGCGGCCCCAAGGCTCCGCGGCTGCGCCCACCGCCGGCCTGCACTTCACGCCCGAACTGCTCCTCGATCTGCGCGCTCAGAGCGTTCTGTTTGAGGCGGTTACCCTACACGTCGGCCTGGACACTTTCCAACCCGTCAATGTAGACGACGTATCCCAGCACACACTGCATCAGGAATGGGTGCATCTCACGCCGGAAACCGCCCTACGCCTTAACCAGGCCCGCCTGGCCGGCAGGCGTCTGGTAGCGGTGGGCACAACCACCGCGCGGGTATTGGAAACCGCCGCCTGGCGCGCCGCCGGAGTGACCGGCAGCCTACGCGCCGTTTCAACCCTGCCGTCGCCGGCCGCCTGCCCCTGGCAACCGCTCAGCGCCGTTACCGGCCTGACGGATCTGTTCATCTATCCCGGCTATACCTTCCGCGTGGTGGATGCGCTCCTCACAAATTTTCATCTGCCCCGTTCCAGCCTGCTCATGCTGGTGGCTGCCTTCGCCGACCGTGAAACCATCCTCCACGCCTACCAGACGGCTATCGAAATGGGCTATCGCTTCTACTCATTTGGCGATGCCATGCTCATCTTATAGACCGGCTCAGACGGTTATGACCGTTTGAGCGGCTTGCTGCCCTCTTTTGAGATTGACCAGCAGCAACAATGCGCTCCCCACAGCCAGAAAAGCCAACAGTCCCAGGATGCCCACGCGCAATCCGGCTTGCTCGGCCGGAATGTCCAACAAGCCCTGGGCCATGTAGCGCTGGGCCGCGGCGGCTGAAATGATGCCGAAGAGCGTCGGGCCGATGAAAGCCGACATACTGCTGGCGACGGCGAACAAGCCGTAAAATTCACCGCTGCGGGCCATGGGGCTGAGTTGGCCCACCATCGTGCGGCTGATAGATTGAACGCCGGTGAGAGCCAGGCCGGCCAACGCGCCGATGACATAGAAAATAGCGGCGGTGCGGGCGAAGTAGAGCCAGATGACGGCCAGGATCATCAGAACCAGGGAGATGAGCAAAGCTAGTTTGCTGTTGTTGCGCGAGGCAAAGATGCCGAATAGATAGGCCCCGATGACGCTGGTAACCTGCACGACGATGATTAGGACGATCAGGCTGGTCTGGTTCATGCCGAAGAGGACCGAGCCGATAATGGCGGCGAAGTCAATGGCGATGATGATGCCATTATTGAAAATGATAAAGGCCAGGGTGAATTTGAGGAATTCGCGGTAATGACGGGCGTGTTGAAGGGTGTGCCATATTCGGCCGAATCCCAGGCTCAGATAGGACTGTCCTGCCGGCAAAGACCGCCGTACCGCTCGTTCCTTGAGCCATAACCAAGCCGGCACAACCGAAGCCACAAAAAATAGCGCCGTGATAATGAACGACACCCGCACAATTAGCGCTCCCAGCGATTTCTCCAGCAGCACGATCAGCGGCAAGACGAGCAACAAACAGATAATGCCGCCGGCTGAACCGATAGCCCAGCCGTTGCCTGACACCCGCTCGATCTCCGCCGGCGTTGCCAACTCAGGCAAGAAGGCGTTTTGGAACACCTGCCCGCTGCGATAACCGATTTCGGCCAGAATGAAAAAGGCCATGCCTAACACCACATCCCCTTTCTGCACCAGGAAGAGCAAAGCCGTGCAGGCGCAACACAGCGCGGTGAAAAAG
This sequence comes from Chloroflexota bacterium, assembly GCA_041918535.1. GTDB lineage: Bacteria > Chloroflexota > Anaerolineae > Promineifilales > Promineifilaceae > DAOTXO01. Next base: position 1,931 of record JAYRVN010000149.1, on the reverse strand, counting down.
AAGAGGAAGCTTTTCTTGGAGGCGGAATAGTCGGCAATGCTGCCCAGTATCGGTGAGGTGAGGGCCACAAAGAGAGTCGCCAAACCGGCAGCCACGCCCCATAGTCGTGTCCCTTCTTCGCCGCCCACCACCGTATTTTTGAAATAGGCGGAATACACGGCCAACAAAATAACGGCCGCATAGGCGGAATTGCCAAAATCGTAAAAGTACCAGGCCCGACGTTCACGGTTTGTCACGGGCGGCCATGAAGAGGCATTGGCGGCTTGCATAGAACCATCTCCTGGGGAGTGTGTATTAGTATAGATAACCCGGCGATAACTTTTGGATGCGAAGAGTCAGCGCTCGGGTTTGCCTCAGCTTCAAGGACCGGCGGGCTTGCGCCTACCAGCCACGTTTGCTGTCATCATCAAAGGGATAAACGGCTGCTGTTTGAGCCGCTTCGCGCAACTGGGGATCGGCCGAAAAGACCCCATGCCTCTCCGGCGGCAACAAGGCTTGTATATGCTGCATCATGTCTGCGCCAATTGCCTCCAACTGCCCGCGTCGCTCCCGCCCGCGCCCGGTCGCCGTGTAGGGGCCAAATACCGGGCCGATCCGCACCGTCACCGGGGGACGTCGCGCTGACAAAGGGAACAATTCGGTCAGGCCGTCAAGCCCCACCGGCAATAGATAGGCGCCCGTTTCCACCGCCAATAACGCGGCCCCCAGACGCGCCGGCCGCAATACCTGCGCCCAACTTCCCCCTTCGGGGAAAATGCCTATGATACCTTTCTGCGACAACACCCCTTCCGCAGCATGCACAGCCTGGGTTGACGCTGCGCCACGATGAACGGCGTAATACCCCCAAACCTTTGGCAACCAGGCTGCGAACCAGGGCGCATCCGCAAAACGTGTCGCGCCGAAAAATTCCAGCGGCCAAGGCAACGCCCGAATGAGCGCGGCGGGGTCCGCAAAGTGAAAGTGATTAGCCACTACAATGAGCGGCCCGGTGGTAGGCGCGTTCTCCTGACCTTCGACGCGAAAATCGCTGATCAGCCGGTAAGTGGCTTTGATCATCTGTTTTAACAAGAAGCGGATGACACGCCGACGTGGGTAAGGGGACTTATCGCTGTTAGCCTGCATGGGCCAGTAGTGTAACGAGGGTGACTTATGCCGTCAACGAATTGTCTGATAGATCGCATAACTTCCCGCCGTTATGGGATAATCGGCGGGGAGAACATGATATAATCGATGCATTGCGGAGGTATTTCCACATGTGGGATAAGCGTTGGCGACCGATATTCGGGTTGGTTGGGATTCTGCTGGGGGTTGGCCTGGCCTGTAACTTGCCGCTCGACATCAGCAATCCGGCCCCACCACCGACACGTCCTCCTATCACCGCATTGCCCCAGACGACCCCGACCGACGGCCTCGCCGACCCTACGCTGCCCCCCTTACCGGGCATCACCGACGAACCCATTCCCGCTCAACTGCCCACTTTTACGCCTATTCAGCCCTTGCTGGCCCCCACGCTGGCGTTGCGTGATGGCGGCACACCTGGCGGTGTGCCCGCGGCCACCGTCACTCCTTACACGCCCGGGGTATCCTTAACCCCTGAATTGACTGCGCCCCCGGCCCCTGTCTCCGGCGGGCCGCTTGGGGTGAGCTATGTGATACGTTGGCGGATTGAAGCGGATAAGGCAGTGGCAAGGGTGACCTTGACGGCCACCGGCGGCAGCGCGCCTTACAGATATTACCACGATGATTTGCCGGTATCGGGCCCCACGTTTGAATATGCTTGGACGACTTGCAACCCCAATCCGGGGAGCTTTAGGGTGGATTCAGGCGATGGTCAGAGTGTGCGGATCAACTATTATGAGATTCCCCCCTGCCCATAGGCCGTTGATGCAAACTGCTGCCGGTGTCATGGGCAATTCTGAAGCCTGCCGTAT
>JAYRVN010000148.1:0-1979 GCA_041918535.1 Chloroflexota bacterium | reverse complement strand
GTTAGCTATCACCGGCGGGGCGGGTCGCATATGGCTCGCCCCGCCAATTAACGAATTACTATGAATACAAACACCCTTTCGCCGGATTTGTTGGCCGCCACCCACGCGCTGGCCGACGCCCTGATCCAGGCTGAACCTTTCGCCACGTTCCACCGCGCCTGGAAGGCGCTCAACGACGACGTGACCGCCACCGGATTGCTGGATGCGTTAGGAGCAGCCCAGGCCGACATGCGCCGCAGCCAGGTGAACGGCGGCACCACGAAAGACGCCGTCGACCACATGCGCGAGCTGCAACAACAAGTGCAAACGAATGTGACGATCATGACCTATGTGCGGGCCCAGCGCGACGCGGCCGCTTACCTGCCGGGCGTCAACATGGATATCAGCAATGCGCTGGGTATCGAATTCGCCACTTTCAGTAACGCGGCGACTTGTTGATGATACAGAACCCATGAACATTGATCTGTTGTACTTCGATGGCTGCCCTTCGTGGCAGCGTGGGCTAGAAAATCTGAAATCAGCGCTATCGGCTGAACGTATTCAAGCCTCAATTGGCTTGGTACGGATTGATGATCCTAAAGAAGCAGAGCGACGGCGCTTCCTGGGGTCGCCGTCTTTTCAGGTAAACGGCATCGATCTGTGGCCGGAAGAACGCGCGAGTTATGCTCTCAGTTGCCGGGTATATAACACGCCCGAAGGAATGAAGGGAGCGCCGAATGTGGAAATGCTGCGACAGAGGTTGCGCGTGATTAACACCTGAATGGGGTTGTGAAACACGAAGCCAGAAAACTTACAAGAAAATGTTGGAGAAGAACGATGGCATCCTATGACTACCGCTGCCGGAACTGCGGAAACGTGTTCACGGTGCGGGCCACCTTCAAGGAAAAAGAAGCCGGGCTCGATCCGGTCTGCCCCGTGTGCCACGTGCAAGACGCCAAACAGGTCATCGGCGCGCCGATGCTGGCCGGCGTGGGCGCGAACACGGGCAACAAGAGTATCTCCTTGCCTGTTCAGTCCGGCTCCTGTTGCGGGTCGGGCGGGAGTTGCGGTTGCGGATGAACGAATTGGTGCATATACAAATCGTCGGCGCGCCGGTCGCCTGCGCCGAAGGCGTTAAGGAAACGTGGCGCGACCTGGGAACGTACATGGCCGGCCGGTTACAGGAACGGTATGGGCCTTCGATCAGGGTAACCTACCACGACCTGTTTGACCCGACTTGCCCGCCGCTGCCGGCCGATGCCCAGCTCCCTCTGGTACTTGTGGACGGTGACGTGCTGACCAGCGGCGGCAAGCTGTCGATGCCGGCCATCCGCCGTCACCTGGAGACCCTGGGGGTTGAAGCTGTTACCTTCGGAACCTGAGGTCCGCGCGGCCCTGAGCCGGGTCATTCACCCGACGTACGGGATGTCGATTGTGGGGTTGGGTATGCTCCGCGGGATAGCCGTCAGCGAGGCGGGGGTGGAAGTCGAGCTGGCCTTGAACTGCCCCGGTTGTCCCGCCGGGCAGTTGACCCTGGGGCGCGTCCGGCAGGCGCTGGAGTCGTTGATACCGCCCGGCGCGGGGGAAGTCGTTATCCGCTTATCGCCGGAGTCGTGGCGGCCGCCGGCCTTGTTGTCCTTGCAGGATTAACAGGCCGCGTCGGCTGGTCGCTGCTGCGCGGCCAATTTTTCGAGGGGGTTATTCCTCGGATAGATGACGGGGTGCGCCGTGTCCAGGGCGCTGTGGCGCACGGCTACGATCTCGGCCAGAATGGCCAGGGCGATTTCGGCCGGGGTCGGCCCGCCCAATTCCAGGCCGATTGGCGCGTGAATGCGTCCGAGGTCGGCCTCACCAAACCCATCACCGGCCAGCTTATCCAGTATGGTGCGGCATTTGGCGCGGCTGCCGATCAATAATTTCTCCACCGCGCGATGGGCTGCGCCGGGCGCGCTGTAAATGCGCCGCACGCGATAAAGCGCATAGTCAGCCGCGCTCAACTG
>JAYRVN010000147.1:0-1985 GCA_041918535.1 Chloroflexota bacterium | reverse complement strand
TCACTCACGGCCATCTTGACCACATTTTGGGACTGGGCGGTTTGATTTCTACCCTTAGCCGTTGGGAAACGTTGGCGCAAGTGGACATTTACGGCGGTTCCAGCACCCTTGGTCGGGTGCAAGATTTGATTTACAAAGTGGTCTTGCGCGGGGCTGAACCGCCGGTCGCGTTACGTTTTGTGCGCGTCAAAGGGGGCGATGTCTTGCTGGAAGATGACAGTTTCCGTCTGAGCGCCTTCGGTGTCTCCCATCGCGGGCCGGATTGCCTGGGTTTTGTCTTCGAGGAGAAGGCGCGGCGCCCGTTCCTGGCGGAGCGGGCGGAGGCTCTGGGCATCCCCTTCGGGCCGGAGCGCGGCCAACTGGTGCGCGGCCGGCCGGTGATTTTGGCCGACGGCCGCGTGATCCAGCCCGACGATGTGTTGGGCGAGGAAATTCCCGGCGTCAAGTATGTGCATATCGGCGATGTGGGCAAAACGGCCGATCTGGTGGATAGATGCCGGGGGGCTGATGTGCTGGTGATCGAGGCGACTTATCTGGCCGAGGATGCCGAGATGGCGCGTCAATACGGTCATTTAACGGCGGGACAGGCGGCTCGGCTGGCCCAAGAGGCGGCTGTGAAAAGTTTGATCCTGACCCATATTTCGCGCCGGTATGCGGAGCGCGCAGTGTATCAGGAGGCGACGGCTATTTTCCCCAGTACGTTTGTAGCGCGGGACTTTGACCATTTTCGCCTCAGTCGGGCGGGGGCGGAGCGCCTTAGCCCGGATGCGGAGGCAGTGCCGGCGGAAGAGGAGGAGGTTTAATGGATACGTTGGCTGTGCAACGCGTTGGAGCGGTAGCAACGGTGGCTTTGAATCGGCCGAATCAACACAATGCCCTGAACCCGGCCCTGATCCGCGATCTCACGACCGCTTTCCAGACCCTTAGCGCGGATGTGGCTGTGCGCGTCATTGTTCTCACCGGGCATGGCAACTCCTTTTGCGCCGGCGCCGACATCAACTTCATGCGGGCGGCGGCCGATTACACCCTGGCCCAAAACGTGGCGGACGGTGAAGCCATCTTTGACTTGATGGCCGCTATTGACGGCTGCCCCAAACCGGTTATCGGCCGAATCCAGGGCGCAGCCATCGGCGGCGGCGTGGGCCTGGTGAGTTGCTGTGATAGCGTCGTAGCCCTGGCCGACGCCGCCTTTGGCCTGAGCGAAGCCCGCCTGGGCATCATCCCGGCCGTCATCTCTCCTTTTGTCATCGCCAAAATCGGTCCCGCCCAGGCGCGTGAACTATTCATGACCGGCGAACGCTTCAAAGCGCCCTATGCCCAGAGTATCGGTCTGGTGCAACATGTGGCGGCCGATATTCCCGCCCTGGACGCTAAAGTGCAAGAACGCATCGGCCAATTCTTGCTGGCCGCGCCGGGCGCGCAGGCGGCGGCCAAAGAGTTGGTGCGCGCGGTAGCCTTTCGCCCCCCGGCGGATTTGCGCGCCTACACCACCCAGTTGATTGCCCGGCGTCGCGCCAGTGAAGAAGGGCGCGAGGGCCTAAGCAGTTTCCTGGAAAAACGGCCGCCGGCTTGGCAACTTTGAATCAATGGATTACCTTATGTTTCGCAAAGTCCTGATCGCCAATCGTGGGGAAATCGCCCGCCGTCTTATCCGCGCCTGCCATGAGTTAGGCGTAGCGGCTGTGGCTGTCCATTCGGAAGCGGACGCGAATACGTTATGGGTGCGCGAGGCGGATGAAGCCTATGTGTTGCCGGGCGTGGCCGCCGCGCAGACCTATTTGAACCAGCCGTTGATCCTGGACACGGCGCGGCAGGCTGGCGCGGAGGCCATCCATCCCGGTTATGGCTTCTTGAGTGAGAATGCGACGTTTGCGGCGGCTTGCCGGGAGCAGGGGATTGTTTTTATCGGGCCGACGCCGGCAGCCATGTATCAGATGGGTAGCAAAGCGCGGGCGCGGGAGACGGCGCGGCAGGTGGGTGTGCCG
>JAYRVN010000146.1:0-5494 GCA_041918535.1 Chloroflexota bacterium | reverse complement strand
TGCACACGCGCCGCGTCCTCTCGGTGGCGGACGTGACCAGGGCGGTGAGCGATATGGCTGCCGCCGTGGGCCGCCGGTTCAGTCAGGAGCCTTTGAAAACCACCCGGTTGCGCGTGGTAGTGCAAACAAACCCGGATGGCGTCGGCCTGCCCGGTTTGCAAGTGAAGGTGCGCTGCGAAGGCGTGAGCAAATATGTGGCCGCCACGACAAATCCGGAGGGGGTATTCCATTGTGAGTTGCCGGTGCGGGAACAATCGGGGCTGACCTATCATGTGGATGTGACCTGGCCGCCGGAGTATGGCGGCAAAACGGAGCGCAAGTCCATCACGTTGAATGCGGAGCGCACGGAATTTACACTGCCGTTTTATCACCGGTTGAAGGTATAACGGCCTGATCGTGAACCGATTTTGACCAGACTCGGCAAAAGACCCACAAAGGCGTTGGTATGAGTGAAACCATTATCATTACAGACCCGGAGACGGACCGGTATCATACGTTTGGGTACATCAGTTGGTGGAAACAGGAGGTCGTGCGGCAGGCCACGGTGCTAGTGGTGGGGGCGGGGGCGTTGGGGAATGAGGTATTGAAGAACCTGGCGCTAATGGGAATCGGCCGAATCCTCATCGCCGACTTTGATACCATCGAAGATAGCAATCTCAGCCGTTCCATCCTTTTCCGCCACAAAGACAATGGTCGCCGCAAAGTAGACGCCGCCGCCGATGCCGTCAAAGAGATCAACCCCGATGTCCAGATCATGCCCTGGCACGGCGACATCAACTATGAACTCGGTCTGGGTGTCTTTCGCCACGTAGATGTCGTCATCGGCTGCCTGGACAACCGCGAAGCCCGCCTATCCATCAACCGCTTTTGTTGGAACGTCGACCAAACCTGGGTGGACGGCGCGATTCAAGAACTCATGGGCATTGTGCGCGTTTTCCGGCCCGGCGTGGGCGCGTGCTATGAATGCACCCTGACCGACGTGGATTACCAGATCATCAATCTGCGCTACTCCTGCCCCTTGCTGGCGCGGGAAAATCTGCTGCAAGGCAAAGTGCCCACCACCCCCACCAGCGCCTCAATTGTGGCCGCCTTTCAGACCCAGGAAGCGCTCAAAATCCTGCACAACCTGGAGATACAGCCGGGTAAAGCGTTGATGATCAACGGCTTGACCAATGACATCTACCTCACCGAGTACCCGGTCAAAGCCGCCTGCATGAGCCACTCTCGCTACGAACCGATTGAGGAACTGCCCGATGTACGCAGCGATCAGACCACCCTGGCCGATCTGCTGGCGCGCGCCCGCGCGCGCGTGGGGCCTGAGGCCGTGCTGGAACTGGGCGCGGAGATTGTTGTGAGCCTGACTTGCCCCCACTGCGCCACGGACACGCCCGTTTTCAAGCGCATGGCGCGCCTGTATGAACAAGAGGCTCTGTGCCCCACCTGCGGTGAACGGCGCGACCTCAACCTGACCAATCGCATCACCGGAGGCGAAAATTACCTGGACCGCACGCCGGCCGAGATAGATATGCCGCCATTGAGCATTGTGCGCGCCCGGCAAGGCGATCAGCGCGTCTACCTGGAGCTAACCGGCGATCGGGAGACCTTCTTCCAATTCCGTTAAGCTGCGCCCATGCCGTTGTATAAACAACGCATAGGAAACAGAACAAAGACGCAACCTTCCACCCGAATTGACGTAAAGTGTGCAGTAACTTCCTCAAAGATGTTTGACGGCCGGCGTGAACGGCGAGCGAGCCGCCCGGCGAAAGACGTTAACTGATTGAGCGGTTATAAAAAGAATTTGTTGAAGGGAGATTTAACCATGGCAAGCATTAAAGTCATCATCTACGACCCCACCGGCTCTAAAAAGACCCCGGTCGAGTTACCTAACGATGTGCCCATGCGCCGTCTGATCCCTGCCCTGGTGAGCAAAATGGGCTTGCCGACTAACCAGGGAGGCAACCCCATCACCTACCGGCTCGACCACCGGGAATCCGGCAAGCGGTTGTCGGATGATAACTCGCTGTCGGATGCGGGCGTCAAAGACGACGATATTCTCAGCCTCTTCCCAGAAGTGACCGCCGGCTAAGAGCCCGGTTGGCGCATGTCGTCCCATGTCAGGCAGCGCCGCCGCTCTAAGCGGCCACGCCTGACATTCGACGCCCCTTGAGATAGAACCATGACGTTCGACATTCGCGAAACCCGGCTGCGCAATGATTACAAGGCCGTCCAGGAATTGGTAGATCGCAGCGAATTCATCCACATCGTGGATATGGATGGCGATCCGCCGGAGCGTTACCGTATCCGTTACACCTGTCGTGGCGTAGAATCGGTCCGCGCCAACGACACGCCGATTCTGAGCGAATTGCATGAGGTGGTGATCTATCTACATGCCGACTATCCCTTGAAGCAGCCGCAGATCAAGTGGCTCACGCCTATCTTCCATCCCAACATTCATATCACCGGTGTGGTGTGCATTGGGGCGTGGTGGCCGGCGAAAACCCTGGACGAGTTGCTGCTGAACCTGGGCGAGATGGTTCAATATAAGAATCTCGGCCCGAAAGACCCGATGAATTCCAAAGCTGCCGCCTGGGCCTTGCGCAACAAACGCCTGTTTCCCATTGATAACCGCGACCTGAAGGGGCGGGCGTTGGAGGACATGATCGTGATCGGCGCGCCGGAGGAGTCGGATGACATCAACATCAACCTTCTCGGATGAGGAAACGCCGGGCGCGCCGACAACCGAACCGGTTGCGGCGACCGCTCCGCTCAAGCCGGGCGTAGAAGCCGAACGGCCGCGCGGCCGTCCGCCCTTGCAGAGCGCCTGTGTGCTCTATGGCGAACTGCCGGGCGAAGGGGAGCCGCGCGTGGTGATCAGTCAATCAGCTTTGCGCCAAATTGAGGCGCATTGTCTGAGCAATACCGGCGTAGAAGTGGGGGGGGCGTTGTTGGGCTATGCGTACACGCACAACGCGCAGTTGTTCGTGGAGGTGAAAGCGGCCATTCCTGCGCTTTCGCCCGATCAGGGGCCGGTGCATTTCACTTTCACGGCCGATGTGTGGGTTCAATTGCATCACGACCGCGCAGCCTATCCAGATTTGGATATTGTAGGCTGGTTCCATACCCATCCCGACCTGGGAGTGTTCTTTTCGGCCGATGATAGCGTGGTACAGGCGGCTGCCTTTACGCAACCCTGGCAGGTCGCGTTGGTGGTAGACCCGTTGCGACGCGAGGCGTGCTTTTTTGGCTGGGTGGCGGAGGAGCTGTGGGCGCTGCCGGGATTCTATGAGATGCTGGGCCCGGATTCGGCCGAATCTGTGCCTAGCGTAGATTGGGCCGTCGCCAGCCATAGCGGCCTGAACGAGACCCCCTTGCCCGCGCGCGTCGCCGTCCATCACGCTGATGCCGCCTGGCCGCCCATCAGCCCGTGGGTCGGCGTCTTTTTGGGAGGCCTCAGCCTCATCCTTAGCCTCATCACCCTCATCCTCGTGGCCCGGATGTAGCCGCCCGTTGGCGGCGCGCCGCGCTGCGCCCAGACACACCCACCTATGACTGATAAGCCCCAAGAACCCTATGCGGCCCTGATCACCCTCACGCCACCCGAAGCCCAGGGCAAGATCACCTTGCAACTCACTCTTGGCCCATCCGCCGATATTGAGAGCGGCGGGCGGCGCAAGATGTTGGGTGACTGTACCCTGGCGGAGTTACAACAATACGCGGACGAGTTAGAGAAGTCGTTTTGGGCGGAACACAAGGATACAACCCTGGCCGATCTGTTGGCGGATGATTCGTTGAAGGTGGAGATTCAACTAGAAACGCTGGGGGCCGGCTTTTCGGCCGAATCCCTGCTCGAGCAAATTGTCATCCTGGATACGCCCAAGCGCCAACCGGTGGCCGAACCTGCGCCGGATTCGGCCGAAATTCCCTCCGGCGAACCACCCGAACCGGAGATCGCCGTCGCCGAAAGCGAACTCATCCACCCTGAAAGAGATGCCGCCGCGCCGGTCATCGCCCCACCCCAGCCGACTATACGCACCGCCGGCCTGTTGCGCCGCGTGGGCCATCCCACGGATGACGCCGTAGACATCCTCATTGACGAGAACGCCTTCATCGCTGCGCGCACCCACGCCCTCGCCAGCCTCAATCGCGAGGTGGCCGGCATGTTAATCGGCCTGCCGCCCGAAAAACAGCCCGACAAGCGTTATGTCGTCCACATCACCGACGCCCTGATCGCCCACCATACCAAAATGAGCGGGGCCAGCGTCACCTACACGCCCGAAAGCTGGCGAGACATCCATGACCAGCTAGACCGACTCTACCCGGAGGGCGGGCGCGTCATCGTGGGCTGGTATCACACCCATCCCGGCTTCAGTATTTTCTTGTCCAACATGGACCTGTTCATCCACATGAACTTCTTCACCCAGGTGTGGCACGTCGCCCTGGTGCTCGATCCGCGCGCGCAAACAGCCGGCTTTTTCTGTTGGGATCGCGCCAAAACACGCGTGCGCCCCTATCAGTTCCCCTGGCCGGACTGGTTGGAAGGTCAGTGGTAAAATAGGCGGGCGGTGGGCGAAAGTGTATGGCCGATTCAAACGGTGTTTTGCGTGTTACATATGAAGATGTGGCTGAGGCCAATCAACTCAGCCACCAATGCCCGATCTGCGCCGGCCCGGTGGAGAACCACGCCGAGGCTGCGCCGCTGACGCCAGTGGTGTGCAACCAGTGCAGCACGCTCTATCACAAGGCTTGTTGGGAACAGAATGGGGGCAAATGCGCCATTCTGGGCTGCGGACACACCGAATGTCATCGCTATGGCTCTGTTCGCGCGCCGGTCTTGCAGATTCGGCCGCATGAGATTCCGTCCGACGCCCAGGTGATGCAGATGAATATGCGCCGCCTAAAATCGGCCGAACAGGCCCGCTCACGCCCCAGCGAACCGCCACCCGCCAAGCCTCGCAACTTCTGGAGCCAGCTCTTTGAAGCCATTCGCCGCGTATTTGGCCCCACGCGGGGGTAGCGGCATAACCCCGTTCCATGCCGCAGCCCGTCATCATAGACAAGCCCTCCGTTGTCCTGGGCGCAACGTGCGCGCTGTGCAAACAGCCCTTTGCCCCCAACGACGAGATCATCGTCTGCCCGCAAGACGGCACGCAACACCACACCTATTGCTGGGAAGCCAACGGCAACCGTTGCACCGCCCTGGGCTGCGCCGGGCGCGGACCCATTGAACGCAGCCTTGTAGCAGACCCGGCGCCGCCCCCACCGCCGCCAAACATCATCCCCGCGCGTCGGGCCGGCCGACGCACACCGCCGGTCGCCGCCCGTCAGACGCCCCAACCTACAACTGACGTCAGCCCCGCCGCCGCGCCGCGCCCTCAGGCCCCCGCGCCGCCGGCCTGGACACAAACCTGCGTTATCCTGGCTGTGGCGCTGGCGATCCTCGTCTTTGGCTTCAGTTGTTTTGGTCTATGGGCCATTGCCGATTACATTATGTTGC
>JAYRVN010000145.1:0-2967 GCA_041918535.1 Chloroflexota bacterium | reverse complement strand
GCCATCCAATTCCTGTCCAAGTCCAAGCAAGAGATCGAGCACGTGGCGCATGAAACTCTGGCCGGCCATCTACGCGCCATTTTGGGCACGCTGACGGTGGAACAGTTGTATAAAGACCGCGAGGCGTTCGCCCAGAAGGTTCAAGAAGTGTCAGGCGATGACATGGCGAGCATGGGCATGGAGATCGTCTCGTTTGTCATCAAAGATATCAACGACAACGAAGGGTATATCGAGGCGCTAGGCCGGCCGCGTATTGCTCAAGTCAAACGCGACGCCACGATCGGAGAAGCTGAGGCCACCCGCGACGCCACGATTCGTAGCGCCGAAGCGCGTCAGGAAGGCGAATCCGCCAAATTCCAGGCCGAGACGCGCATCGCCGAGAGCCAAAAGTTGTATGAGGTGCAACGCGCCACCTACCAGGCGGAAATCAACCGCCAAAAGGCCGAGGCTGAGCTGGCCTATAAACTCCAGGAAAATATCGTTAACCAACGGATCAAGAGCGAGGAAGTCGGCATCGAAATTGTGGCCAAGCAACGCCAGATCGAGGTGCAGCAGCAAGAAAGCCAACGCCGGGAAAAAGAGCTGGAAGCCACGGTGCGCAAGCCAGCTGAGGCGGAACAGTTCCGGGTGCGGACGCTGTCCGACGGCACAAAGTATCAGCTTCAGGCGGAAGCGGAAGGGCAAGCCGAAGCCATCCGGCGGCGCGGTGAGGCGGAAGCGTCAGCCGCTAAAGCGCGGGGTCTGGCTGAGGCGGAGGTGATCCGTCAAAAAGGGTTGGCCGAGGCGGAGGTAATCAAGGCGCAGGGTTTGGCGCAGGCGCAGGCGACATTGGAGAAGGCCGCGGCCTGGAAAGAGTACACACAAGCGGCCGTGCTACAACAGTTGATTGATGCCCTGCCCCAGATGGCGGCGGCGATTGCGCAACCTCTGTCCAAGATGGAACGCATTGTGGTGATCAGCACTGGTGATGGCGCGGGGGCGGGCGCCTCGAAGATTACACAGGATGTGACGAATATCATGGCGCAGGTGCCGGCCACGTTGGAGGCATTGACAGGGGTTGATCTGGCGAAGGCGCTGAGCAATTTGCCGGGTTTGAAGCATCTGACGCAGACGCCGGAAGAGCCGTCGAAGGGATAGGGAAGGAGGAGAGAGATTCGGCCGAATCCACCCTTATTTCAACAGGGCTTGCAAGCGCGCGCGCAACCCGTCCGGCGGCGTCAGTACCGTGGCCGCCTGATAAAGGCGCGCCAAGCGCGGCAGATCGCTCTGTTCCATTACTGTCTCATCCGCCATATCTCGCGGCAGCAACGATTGGAAACGCCCCACCTCCACCCAGGCTTCCAGGCGCGGTAAACAGGCGATCAATTGTTGCCGCGCCAAAGCGTCATCCCACGCCGGTAGTTGGGTAATCCCCCAGGGCAAGCGCAGGCAATGCTCATTGCGCCGGGTAATTATCATTGGCTCTTCCGCCGTGTCCAGCGTGGCTTGCAGTATTGCGCGCAGCAGTTCCCCATAGAGATCGCCCCAAAAATGAAAGAGCCACACCCCTTGCTCGTCCTGTAGCAAACATAACTGCCCATCGGCCAATCCCAGGTGGGTCGCCACCGCGCGGCTCACCTCCAACGACACCGCCATAGACGACGCGCCCAGCCCAAAACCCGTCTCCTCAGGCGCATCCGCGCGTGGCCGCACCCCCATCTTGTAACGGTCGCGCCAGACCACTTCCATGCGACGCCCCCCCAACAGCAAAGTGTCTCCTTCCCAACGCACGCGATCGGTCAGCGCCAATACGCGGCCGCTATATGCATCCACCACAACTACCGCCAGCGGGTCTGCGCCGATATTGCTGTAAATCTCGTGCGCATCCACCAATTCATCCAACGCTGCCCCAACTCGCCACTCTCCCGGCCGCCCTGTTTTGAGATAGCCTAAAAGAACCAGGTGATTGAGCACCCGGCGCGCCGTCTCTTCTGAAACGGCCGGCGGCGCCACCCGACATAGATCGGCCAGGCGTAGGCCGCCGGTGGGGCTCTGTTTCAAAATGCTGAACGTCTGCTGCACAAGCACGGAGGGCCGGAAGTGATAGGCGGAGGGCAGCGCGCCTGAATTGGGCTGGTACGGCATGGGGGATTGAGCCAGATCAAGTAAGGCTTGAAAGCGGACCTCTTCCAGGGGCGAGCGAGCCAGACACAGCACCCGCGTCACACCGGTGCGTCGTCCACCACGCCCGATGCGTTGCAGAAAAGAGGTGAGCGACGCCGGCGGGCCAACCAACACCACATGGTCTATGCTGCCAATATCAATGCCTAACTCTAGGGTTGATGTGCACACACACACGGCCACCGGCGCCGCCGCAAAGCCGTCTTCCACCTCGCGGCGTAGAGACGGGTTTAGATTTGAGTAGTGGACGAATACGCTGGTTTCGGTGGGCAATTGCTCGCGCAGAATAGCGGCAATTTGCTCCACTTCGTGACGGGTGTTGCAGAAAGCCAGCGCCTTGCGCAAGGCAGTCCGTCCACGCAACTGTTGGGTGATGGCGGCAACAAGATCGGCCGATCCGATTATCGGCCGAATCTCCGCCACCAGCCGACGTCGCTCCGCTATCTCCACAATCTCATACCCACCGCCGCCTGCCGTATCCTGAAGATAGCGTTCTGCCACCCCAACCGCATCTGGGATCGTCGCCGACAACGCCACGCGCTGCAAGTCCGTCGCGGTCAACGTCGCACCCTCACGGACGCAGTCGGCGTAGAGCACGCCCAACAGGTTTCCGAGCGCTTGGATCGGGAGCGCGATCGAGGACGAAATGCCCTCCTTGCGAACGCTCGTGAAGGTGCGCGCGATGGGGTCGTCCTTCGCGACCGGGACGTGCACCACGCGGCCGAGATCTCGCGCCTTCTCGGCCAACGAGCGGCTGATGCGGAACGGTGTCTTGTCTCCGCCTTGGCTCTGGTGGAATGACTTCGT
>JAYRVN010000144.1:0-12621 GCA_041918535.1 Chloroflexota bacterium | reverse complement strand
CCCGAAAGGGCAGTCTGAACCAGGCTAAATTCATGTTTTCGAGGCCCTAAAATGTCACACACGGCCGGCTTTCACCTCTTCTAAATCGTGACTTACCTGTTGACAGCCTTTCAGAGGTTACTTTTCCGACAGGCTGCTAGAGAGGCAGCCGCCATCGGTTCCGGCTCGATATGGGCGAAATGGCGTTCCAGGTCGCCCAGATCGGCGCGGGCCACCGCTTCGATATCGCTGAAGGGCGCCGGCGGGACTTCGTCTTGCAAACCTTTGAGTTCTTCGGTGATCTCCGGCGGCAGGACATCGACGCGGGCGCTGAGGAATTGGCCCAGCTTGATCATAACGCCGCCCATGTGGATCGATAACTCACGGAAGCGACGGGCGTATTGGCGATAACGATTCGGCCGATTCCGTCGCACCCATCCGCGCAGGAAGAAAACCCGCGCCAGGACCAGGTCCACCACCACCACCTGGAGGATCACCCCGGCAAAAAAACGAATCGTGCGCCGAAAACGGCGGCGGTCAATAATCGGTGCGGCAGGCGTCAAAGTTGTCATCATAGCCTTAGCGCGAAAAAGAGAACGACCGGGCCATCAACTACGATCCAGCCTATCTCTCGTCCGCCAACAAAAAAGGCTTCACCGCCGACGGTGAAGCCTGGTCATGCCCCATAGGGGAATCGAACCCCTGTTTTAGCCTTGAGAGGGCTACGTCCTGGGCCGCTAGACGAATGGGGCGGGATGTTAAGAGTGGATTCTAGCAGAGCGCCCCAAGCCTGTCAACGCTCTGGCCGAACGGCAGGAATCAATCCTCTCATTTCAGTTGACGCCGCCGCCGGCTTGTGTTATGATGTGGCCTGTTTCCGACTGTGAAGTCGGAATTTTGTTTGGCTGCCCGTCGGTAGTCGGGTGGAACTATTGATTTGCTGGTGAGTGATTCAAGACACCGGCCGATGTTTGGTGATTCAACCCAGGTTTGCGCCGGCTTTGAATCGCCAGATAACCCAATGAGGTACAAGCATAAGAAGAGCAAGAAGTAAGAAGCCCATTGACAGCCAGATTCCGGATTATCGCTGCAACAACCGGATACGCGTGCCAGAGGTGCGTCTCGTTGATCACAACGGGCAAAATCGCGGCGTTGTATCAACCCGCGATGCCCTGGAGATCGCGCGTGAAGCGAATTTGGACCTGGTAGAAGTTGCGCCCAACAGTTCGCCACCTGTGGCGCGCATTATGGACTACAGCAAGTTCATTTACGAGCGCAAGCGCAAAGAGCGCGAAGCTCGTAAACACCAGAAGAAGATTGAGATAAAGACTGTCAAATTAAAAGTTAAGACTGCGCAATTTCACCAAGACCTGGGCATTCGTCGAGCGCGCGAGTGGCTCCTGGAAGGCAAGAAGGTCAAAGTGGAAATCCGGTTTTACGGGCGTGAAATGGATTACCCGGAGTTGGGCCACGAAACCATGGCTGAAGTCGTGCAGTTGCTGAAAGATATTTCCACGGTTGAACAGCAACCGCAATTCGATGGACGCACGATGATCATGGTCTTAACCCCTGGTTTAGCCGAGGTCAAAAAAGAGTAAGTCAAATCTAGCCGACATAACGCCCATGTCGGATCAAGGTAGAGTAACGTGTCGAAAGCGAAACCGAGAACCAAGCTCAAGACGTACAAGGCGGCAGCCAAGCGCTTCCGTGTTACCAAGTCAGGGAAAGTGTTGCGCAGCAAAGGGGGCAAGAGCCACCTGCGGCGCCGTAAATCAACCCGCACCAAGCAGCAATTTGACAAGATGCAAGCGGTTGAGTCCAGCGGTGATAGGCGGCGCATCCTCCGGTTAGCCCCATACTTGAAAAAGTATAAGGCGAATCCGCCCAAGTAATGTTGTTATATTATTCGCTGCCTGGCCTCGGCGACCTGCCTGAGCGCCAGAGCGTCTCAAATGCGAGGTGAAAAGCTATGCGTGTAAAAGGTGGGTTTGTAACCCAACGGCGTCACAAGAAAATATTGGCGATGGTCTCCGGCCAACGCGGGACCAAGCACAGCCTGTTCCGGCGGGCCAACGAAGCGATGATGAAATCATACTGGTACGCCTATCGCGACCGGCGGCAACGTCGCCGTGATTTCCGTCGTTTATGGATTGCCCGGATCAACGCTGCGGCGCGTCTGAACGGCTTGAGCTATAGCCGGTTTATCCACGGGTTGAAAGTGGCTAACGTCGCTTTGGACCGCAAGGTGCTGGCTGATCTGGCTGTTCGGGATGCGGAGGCCTTCCGCCAACTGGCGGAATTAGCCAGGCAAGCAGTGGCTGCCTGATGAAGCATGATTGACTTACTCTTCGGCGACAGAACGCCACACTGGTTGAACCGGTGTGGCGTTTTTGTTGGGCGTATGATCGGCTGAATTCATTCGAGCTATGTGGAAAAAGCGCCGGGGCTGGTTGATCCTGCTATTGCTGACGGCGGCGTTTTTGCGCTGGCATCTCATCACCGAGTCGCCGCCGGGCATGACACATGACGAAGCCGATCATGGTCTGGACGCCTGGGGGGTGGTGCAGGGGATTCGGCCGATTTATTTCACTGTCGGCTATGGTCGTGAACCCCTCTTCGACTATAGCACCGCCGGGTTGATGGCCTTCCTGGGCCCAACCTTTCTCGCCGGGCGCCTGACGGCCACTTTCTACAGCCTGTTGCTCATCGCCGGGACGTATGCCTGGACACGCCGCGCCTTCGGGCCGACGGTGGCTATGTTAACGGCCGCCGAACTAAGCTTTAGTTTTTGGCCTTTGATGACGGCGCGCCAGGCGTTGCGTTCGATTACCATGCCCGCTCTTTTTACCCTGGCTGTCCTGTTCTTTTGGCAGGCATCCATGTGCAAACCACCCCACCGCGCCGGAGCCTGGCGCTGGTATGCCGCAGCCGGTGTATGCCTGGGGCTGAGCTTCTACAGCTATCTGCCCGCTCGGTTGCTCTGGCTCCTATTCCCGGCCATGTTGGTTTATTGGGCGCTAACGGATCGCCCGCGCAGCCGCCGAATTTGGCGCGGGACGCTGGCGCTGTTGTTGGTGGCCGGCGCTATGGGTTTTCCCTTGTTTCACTACCTGCGCGTCACGCCTTCGGCCGAAATTCGGCTCAGTCAACTCAGCGGCCCCCTATCTGCGGCGCAACACGGCGACTTCGCGCCGCTTCTGCACAACACGCTGGCCGGGCTACGACTATTGACCATCGAAGGGGACCCCCTCTGGCGCTATAACCTCCCCGGCCGCCCCTTGCTGACGCCGCTGTGGGGCTGGCTCTTTTGGGGCGGCGTGTTGCTGGCGCTGGGCGCAGCAATCCGCAGTCGGCGTTACCGCAGTGCCGCCATGCTGGCCCTGCTCTGGCTAGGGCTAGGCTTGACGCCGGTCCTGGTTACCGGTGTAGAAGCGGCCGTCACCCGCAGCATCGGCATGCAGCCGGCGATCTACCTCTTCCCGGCGCTGACCCTGGCCTGGAGTTGGCAAGGGTTGGGCGACCGGCTGCGCCTGTCGGCGCGCGCGCGCCGTCTGAGCGGGGGGGTATTGGCCGGGCTGTGGCTGACCGGACTGTTGGCTAATACGTGGTCGGCCTATTTCGTCGTTTGGACGAACGCTCCCCAGGTGCGTGTCCAATATGAGACCACCCTGGTGGAGATGATGCATTATCTCAACCAGCTGACTGCGCCCACGGTGGCGGCTATTTCCTCGCCGCAACCGGATCGCTATCATGATCCGGCTACCGCCGCGATGACTCTGCGCCAACCGCAGGTAAGTTTGCGCTGGTTTAACGGGCAGAACGCCTTATTACTACCCAATTCCCCAACCGCTTTGTTACTTTCCTCGGCGCAGGCCGCGCTTAACCCTATCTGGCAACCCTGGCTGGCGTCGGCGCGGCTGGTGGATGTGCTGCCGCTGCGGTTGACGGATGAGGATCGGCCGATTCTGGTTTATCGCCTGGATGGACCGGCTATCGCGGCTAATCTGCTCCGGCAGTTTCACGCGCCGCCGGATACCGTCACATTTGGCGACGCCCCCCACGTCACGCTGTTGGGCTATCACCTGAACGGGGAAACGCAAGCTGCCGACAATGACCTGGAGGTGCTCACGCTATGGCGCATGGAACAGCCGGTGGCAGACGCGGTGTTGTTCACGCATGTGCAAGGGGCGGACGGTGTGCCGGTGGCGCAACAAGATAGGCTGGATGCGCCAAGCGCCTTTTGGCAGTCCGGCGATTATTTTGTGCAGCGCCATGTGATCCGACTGCCGGCCGATCTCCCGCCCGGCCGTTATCCGGTAGCGATTGGTTTCTACACACGCCCCACACCGACAACGGCGCAACGCCTGCCCGTTTTTCGTGGCGGGCTGCCGGCGGGCGATATCCTGCCATTGGCCGCGGTGACGGTAACACCGTGATGGGCAGCAAACCTCGCTACCCGTCGCCGTGGGCGGCGGCCATGGTGTGCCTGATGCTCCTGGCCCTGGCTGTGCGCGTTTGGCGGCTGGATCGTGTGCCGCCTGGCTGGCGCGATGATGAGTTGAGCAATCTGTTTGCTTTGGTGCAGCATATCCTAGATGGGGACCTCCGGCTGTACTATCTGGACGCTTCGGGGCAAGAGGCGTTGTACTATTGGTTGATGACGGCAACTGTGGAGGGTTTCGGCCGAAATCCACTCGGCATTCGGGGTGTCTCTGTCTTTGCCGGTGTGCTCAGCCTACCCTTGACCTACGTCGTGGGAATGCGCCTCTTCAACCGACGCCTGGGCCTCATCGCCGCGGCCGCCCTCTGCCTAAGTTTCTGGTCGCTGATGTACTCCCGCATTGGCTTGCGCCAAAGCCTAATGCCGGTGTTCATGTTAGCCGCCTTCGCCCTGTATTGGCGTGGCCTACGCGCTCCCCCGCCGCCGCATCCCCGGGCGCGCCCCCCCAGCGACCCCTTCCTCCTGGCGGGCGGCGTGTTGGGCATGGGGCTCTACACCTACTTTGCCGCCTGGGTCGCGCCGGTCATTCTGCTGGTCTTTAGCCTGTATCTCAGCCTTTGGCAACGCCCCCTCTGGCGCTTGCATCGGCGTAGAATCCTGCTCATGTTCAGTCTAACAGCTATGTTAGGGTTACCTCTGGCGCGCGCTATGGCCCGCCAACCGGCCGACGCGGCGCGCGTGGTGGAAGTGGCGCAGCCGTTGGCCGCAGCCCGCGCCGGTGATTTTGCGCCGCTGCTGCACAATGTAGCGCGCACGTTCAACATGATACACAGTGACGGGGATGACGAATGGCTGTACAACATTCCCTTCCGGCCGGTGTTTGGCTTCGTGGGGGCCACAGCCTTCTGGCTTGGCGTGGCGCTATGTTTGTGGCAAATCTGGCGCAGCCTGACGCGACGCGCTGCGCCGAAGGCCCCGGCTTGCGCGTTCTTGTTGGCCTGGTGGTTGGTAGGTATTAGCCCAGCCTTCATCAGCACCCCGGCGGGTAGTCTGGGTCACACTATCGCTGCGCAACCCGCCACTTATCTATTGGCGGCGCTGCCTGTCGGCTGGTTAGGCGCACGACGGGGCAGGTTAACCTTGGCGCTGGCGGCGCTTTTGGTGGGCGCGGTGGCCGTGCGCGACCTGCCGGATTATTTCGTAGAATGGCCGGCGCGAGGGAATGTCCGGTTTCTCTATCGGGCGGATATAGCGGATGTGGCCCGCTTTCTGCCCACGCAACCGAGCCTGACGGATTTCGGCATAACCGGTTTGCTAGCCGGGCCGTGGGACCGCCTGGCGTTGGATTTAGATACAGCCGATCTATCGTTGCGTCCACGTTGGTACAACCCGGAACGGGCTATTTTGCTGGCGGTGGGCGGCGAGCCGGCCATGAATTTCCGGGGGTATCCTGAAACAGGAGAACTGTATCGGGACTTGTTGGCGGCGGAACCGGCAGCGCAGGTCGGCAGCTATGCATTGACGACGGTGATCGGGTCGTGGTCGGCCACGCTGAATGTCTGCTTTGTCAATGGGTTGTGTGCAATATCGGCCGAATATACCCCCACCACCGGCTCTCTTGACCTCACCTGGCAAGTCCAACGCCCCCTTGACTTGCCGCCCCAACCCATCTTCAGCTTCCCCCCGCCGCCCAATGTCTATGCCGGCGCCCGCCTCTCCGTCTTTGCCCATCTTTGGGATGCCGACGGCAACCTTCTCCTAACCGATGATGGGCTGTGGGTGGATGCGCTCAGCTTACAGCCGGGCGATGTCTTTCGCCAACGCCACTACCTGATCGCGCCTTCAGACGGGCAGGCCGCCGCCGTCGCCTTCGGCCTTTACGACCCATTGACCTCTCAGCGCCTCCCCACCACCGCTGGCGCCGATCATGTCGCCCTTTCGCTGGCCCCTTGATGATGACCCGCTTGGTTAGTCGCGCATGATTACAGGTTGACAGCTACCTGTTCAGCGATATACTAAAGGTATGAATGGTGAGAAAATTGTCACCACGCGCATTAAGCAAGTTTCTACGCACGCGTCTGGCGTGCGTTTTTGTTTTGTGAGGAATTTCACACACAACCAGGCGTATTCACCCGCCTGGAGAGCAGTGACAACCCAAACCAATATAGAGAGGAGTTGTGTATGGACTATGCTCTAATCGGCAAAATTGAAAAGGCGAAGATGTATGCTGAACAACCCGATCGCATTCACTTCAATGCATTCTCCGTAGTTATTGACGGCGATCATCGCTCGCACCATGTCACCTTTGATCAAGGTGTCTGGAACTGCGAGTGTGAGTTCTTCCAATCCCGTGGTTATTGCAGCCACACAATGGCTATGGAACGCGTTTTGGGGCAGATGTTGCCGGCCCCTCAATAACCAAACCTTCAGCCTCCCCCATCCCCTCAACTGCAACAAAAGCGGAATCAGAGCTATCTGGTTCCGCTTTCTGCATGACAGCCCGGCCCAGGCTTTGCGCAAGCTATCCTGCCTGTGTTATAGTTTGGCCCAAAGGCGGCTTTAGACCCTCTTAAAGCCGTATTGCGGAGTAATGAACATGCGCTTTCAAGGTCGTATCCGTCAGGTTGCGTGGCTTAGCGGGGCGTTGCTTCTGGTTTTGATGGCCTGTCAGGTCAGGCCGGTTGTCGTTGAGCCAACTGCGCCGGCGACAACTGAAGCCACCTTTGCCAGCGGCGCCGGTGAAACGCCTCTGCCCGGCTCAGCCGTCACTGCCTACCCGGTCGCCACCCTGCCGGCTCCGGCAGCTTACCCGGCCCCCGGCGCAGAAGCGACCCTTCCCGCCGAAACGCCGGCTCCGGAAACCGCCGCGCCCACTGTCGCGCCAACTCCGCCCATTATCACGTACACCATTCAGAGCGGCGATTCGCTCCAGGCCATCGCGGACAGTTTTGGGGTGACGGTGGACGCTTTGATGGCCACCAACGCTCTGACAAACCCCAATCAGATCGCTGCCGGTCAGACATTGGTCATTCCCTTAACGCTCGCTGTCCAACAGACGCACGTGGTGCAAGCGGGAGAAACACTGGGCGTTATTGCCGAGCAGTACCAGGTTAATTGGCGTAATGTCGCGGCCTTGAACGGCTTAACAGCCCCTTACATCCTATACGCCGGGCAAGAGTTGCTCATCCCTGCCCCATAAACAGGCTCGACGGCGGATAAAGCAACGCGTCGGCCATGCGCCCGCGTTCGGTGAAACCTATGCGCTCCACAAAGACCTGGCGTGGTGTCATCCAGGCCTATCGTAGTTACCTGCCTTTTGACGATGCCTCGCCCATCATCACCTTGTATGAAGGGAATACACCGTTGATTCCCGCTCCGCGCCTGGCCGAGATAATCGCGCCCGGCGTGAATCTGCAACTTTACCTGAAGTACGAGGGGCTTAATCCCACGGGTTCTTTCAAAGACCGGGGCATGACGGCAGCCATCACTCAGGCGGTGCGTGAGGGGGCGCGCACAGTCATTTGCGCCAGCACAGGCAATACCGCCGCCAGCGCCGCCGCCTATGCCGCGCGGGCCGGTTTGCGCTGTATCGTCCTGGTGCCTGAAGGCAAGATTGCCCTGGGCAAATTGGCGGCCTCGTTGGCTTACGGCGCAGAGGTCTTGAGCATTGCCGGCTCCTTTGACGCCGGGCTCGACATGGTGCGGCAAATTGTTGAGCGCCACCCGATTGCTCTGGTCAACTCCGTCAATCCCTGGCGTCTGGAAGGTCAGAAAACGGCCGCGTTTGAGATTTGCGATCAATTAGGCGGGCGCGCGCCGGATTGGCATTGTCTGCCGGTGGGCAACGCCGGCAATATCACCGCCTATTGGATGGGCTATTTGCAATACGGCCAGGGTCTGCCTCGCCTTTTAGGCGGGCAAGCGGCGGGGGCGGCGCCGCTCGTGCATGGTCGCATTGTCGAAAAGCCGGAAACCATTGCCACGGCTATCCGCATTGGCAACCCGGCGCGCTGGCATCAGGCATTAGCGGCGCTGGATGAATCGAACGGATTGGTGACGGCGGTCACGGATGAGGAGATTTTGGCCGCCTGGCGCTGGTTATCCCGGTACGAGGGGGTTTTTGTGGAACCAGCCTCAGCGACGGGATTGGCGGCTTTAAAGCAGCAGATCACGCTAGGCAAACTGGAGCCGCGGGATCAAATTGCTGTATGCGTGCTTACCGGGCACGGCCTGAAAGACCCAGACACAGCCATTCAACAGGCGCCGCCGCCTTTGGTTATACCAGCGACGCTTGACGCGCTGGAGGAGTACGTTTTGGGGCGTTGAGGCGTGGAGGTTGTGAAAGGTTAGCCCTTGTTCTTCTAGGGCTAACCGCCGCCGAAATCCAGAAAATCGCGTTGTACCCAGCCGATAATTCCATCCACCGTCATGATTTCCTGCCATTGCACGCCGGCCTGGTTGGCGTGACCCGGCGCTAAAATTATAATATCGTTGTGGTTGATCAGGGTGATGTTGTCACCGCCCGGCGTGCGGCGCACTCGGAGTGTTCCGCCGCCGGTGTTCACCTTGGCGGTGGGCTCGACGATGGGCGTGGGAGTAAAGGTGGGCGTGGGAGAGGGTGTAGCCGTGGGCGTTGGTGTGATGGTGGCGGTGGGCTGAGGCGTAGCGGTTGGCGTTGACGACGGGATGGGTAAGGGGGAAGGGGTGACGGGAGCCGGCGGGGTGACAGTTTCGGCCGAAATTTCTGTCACACTTCCACTCGTTTCTGGCGCAGTCGTGGCGACCGATATGGGCATCGGCGTGCGCGTGGGGGGCGGGCCGCTAAAGGCGCCGGTGACGGGTGTGTTGGGAGGCGGGGAAGAAAATTCGGCCGAATCGCCCTCACTCGTCACCACCGGCTCAGTCTGCGACAACTCAGCGACAGCGCCCTCTCCGACCGGATTGTTCAAAGGCACGCCGGCCAGAAAAAAACCCACGAACAGCAGCAGCGTCGCCAATGTGTACGTCGTGAACGCGCGCAAGCGCGCCTCCAGACGATACGGCTCGATATAGCTGCGTCGTTTATAACGACTGGATTGCCAATAGAGCGACAAGCCCGTCACCAGCAGCGCCGCCGCCAATGACATGCCCATCCCCCACAGCGTCCAAGCAGGAAAGGCCATCACGCCCGAATTATAACGCCCTTGCCCGACGGCGCATAATCGAATCCGGCAACCTCACCGTTTCTTCACCTGCCCGCCTTGGGCTGCCGCCGCTCCAACCACTTCGTTCCGGGATATAATCGGACTGTGCCTGGCGACTGCGTTACAGGTATAATGCAGTCATCCAGGTTGAAAAGCTCATTTCAGCCGTCAATTGACGTCATTCCCGCAAGGGAAAATGCGCAACCAATCGAATCGCGGAGCAGATTATGGCAAATCAATATGATGTGGTGGTGATTGGAGCCGGACCGGGCGGTTATGTCGCGGCCATTCGCGCCGCCCAATTGGGGCTGAAAGCCGCCATCGTAGAAAAACAGTTCATGGGGGGCGTTTGCCTGAATATCGGCTGTATCCCCTCCAAGGCGCTTCTGCACAACGCCGAGCTAATCCACACCATCCAAACCCGGGGCAAAGAATTTGGCTTCAGCCTGAGCGATATAAAAGTTGATTATGGCGTAGCCTTTGACCGCAGCCGGCAGGTCTCCGGCCGTCTGGTGAAAGGCGTCGAATCCCTGATGCGCAAGAACAACATTGATGTTCACACCGGGGTTGGCATCATTACAGACCCGAACACGGTTCAGGTCACGCTCAATGCCGGCGGCGAGACGACTCTGGCTACCCGCAACGTGATCATTGCCACCGGGGCGCGCCCGCGGCCTTTGCCCGGCGCGCCGTTTGACGGCAAAAAGGTCATCAGCTATATCGAAGCCATCACGTCCAAGACCTTACCCCGCCGGGCCGTCATCATCGGAGCCGGCGCGATCGGCGTTGAGTTCGCCTATGTTTGGGCGTGCTATGGGGTAGACGTCACCCTTGTAGAAATGTTGCCGCGCATGTTGCCGCGTGAAGAACCGGAAGTGAGCAAGGTGCTGGAAAAAGCCTACCAGCGACTCGGCGTTAAATTCTTGCCGAACACGACCGTCAAAGCAGTGGTTGAGCAGAACGACCAGTTAGCCATTACCCTCAGCAACGACACGGTTCTGACGGCAGACCAAATGATGGTGGCGATCAGCTTCGCGCCCAATGTTGAAAATCTGGGGCTGGAAAACGTCGGCGTGCAGGTTGAGCGGGGGGCCATCGTCATTGATGCCGCCATGCGCACCCGTGTACCCAATATCTACGCGATTGGAGATGTGACCGGCAAGCTCATGCTGGCGCATGTAGGCTCGGCCATGGGCATTATCGCGGCCGAGACGATTGCCGGGCATCCAACCGTTCAACTGGATTACCGCATGTTGCCGCGCGCCACTTATTGCCAGCCGCAAGTCGCCAGCTTTGGCTATACCGAAGAAGAAGCGCGCGCGGCCGGCTACGCGCTCAAGATCGGGCAATTTCCCTTTCAGCCCAATGGGAAGGCTTTGGGCATGGGCGAGCGGGAGGGTTTCGTCAAGATCATTGCTGACGCCCGTTACGGCGAGATTCTGGGAGCGCATATGGTGGGCCACGGTGTGACGGAATTATTGCCGGAGCTGACGCTGGCGCAAATGAACGAACTAACAGCCGCAGAGATCGCCCGCAATGTGCATGCTCATCCCACGATGAGTGAAGCCATAATGGAAGCCGCCCATGGGGTTGAAGGACAACCCATTCACATGTAGGGGATGTTCACAGGGACGCCCATAACCCTATGAAACGGCAAGTGAAAGCTTCCGCCAAAGGCAAGAGGTCGGGGCCCTCCTTGGGGCAAGGGGTCCGCTTGGCGGTTGCGGCGGTGGTTCTCAGCGCCTGGGTAGCGGCAGTGCTTTATTGGCGCCTGGGCGGCTCGCTGACGGTGTGGGGGGCGGTCGGCGTTTTGCCGGGGCTTGTTCTGGCTTACCTCTTTGATCGCTCCACCGTGGCGCGGGTGATTATCCCGATGGCAGTTGCCGGTTCCTTGTGGAAGAACACGCCCGGTGACCGGCTGTTGGAACTCGGCGCTTTAT
This sequence comes from Chloroflexota bacterium, assembly GCA_041918535.1. Taxonomy (GTDB): domain Bacteria; phylum Chloroflexota; class Anaerolineae; order Promineifilales; family Promineifilaceae; genus DAOTXO01. Next base: position 1,078 of record JAYRVN010000144.1, on the reverse strand, counting down.
TATGGTTGGTCGGGGGCGGCGTGACTACATTTTTGGTGCTGGTAGAGCGCGCTTCTTACATTTTGCCCGTGCTTTCAGCCACCGGCAAACGCGAGAATCTACGTTTGCTGTTGCGCTTTCTGGCGCGGGACTTATGGCCTTTGCCCACGATTAGTGTGTTGCCGGACAAGCTGCCCGACAGCCTGAAGAGTCTTGGCCTGGTTATCCTGCCCAGTCACCTGGCCTTGGCGGTGCGCAAAGGGCGGGAGGTGGAGAGCGCCGGCCCAGGCCTGGTGCAGTTGCCGCCGGGGGCTGAGGTGTTGGGTCGCTTCGATCTTCGCCTCCACGAACAGCACGCCGAGGGCATCAAGGCGACGACGCGCGACGGCATCCCCATTCAGACATCCCTGACTCTAACGTTTTATCTCCGGCGGTCGGAACGGCCGGAGCAAAGCGTCCATCCATTCCCTTACGATGAGCTGGCGATTGCAGAAGCTTTTTATGCGACGACGGTCAAGGAAGCGAATCAGGAATATCAATGGCAAGCGCGTGTGCGTCCCCGCGCGATTGCCTATTTGGTGGATGCGCTTTCGCGCCACACGTTGAATGAGCTGTATGCGTTAGGTCAACGGGAGCAAGAGCCGTTGCGGGATATGGGTCAGAACATCCGCGTGATGTTGGAGGACGATTTTTTGCATCAGGGGGTAGAAATCAAATCGGTCATGATCGGCCGCCTGATCATCCCTGAGTCTGCTTTGAGCCGACGCTGGGAACAATGGAAAGAGGCGTGGAATGCAGCGATCAAGGAGCGCCATACCGGTATCCAGTCACGGGGCCAAAGTTGGTCACGACCGGCGGCGCGCCGCCCGATACGCCATGCTACTTTAGCACTATCTCCTAGCGTTAAACCGTTGTCTGTGGTTTCGGCCGATTCTTTTCTCCAACGCCTCCTCACCGCCGGCGTCGTGGCTGCCGCTTTCACTGTCTATTTGCTTGTCGCCCGCGCCATCGAGCAGAGCGATCTGACGGGCATCCCCCTTTGGCTCCAGACCGCCTTGCAGGATTACCCCCTGTTCGCCGGTTTCATTACGCCTATCCT
>JAYRVN010000143.1:0-10300 GCA_041918535.1 Chloroflexota bacterium | reverse complement strand
GAAACGCGCCGCGGGACACAACCGGTCGCCGGTGAAACGCAGCGCCAGCACGGGGATATTCTCCGCCTCGACACGCATTTGCGCCGCCGCCAACTCCTCCGGCGCCAGGCCTAGCTCCGCTTGCCGCCCGCGGGTGACGCCCAGCGGCAACGAGGGCTGGCTCAAGACCGGGGCCATGACCGATGCATCTACCAGCAGCGACAGGGCGAAGCCGCCGGTCAGACACATGCCAATCGCGCCGACGCCGCGCCCGCCGCAGCGGGCGTGAATCTCCCGGCACAGCGCCCGCAGCCAGCCGGTGATGGGGCTGGATTGACGGCTGGCGAGCAAGTAGAATTCGCGGCTGATGCAAACGCGCAGGGTGTAATCCACAAACGCAACGGTGTTGGGTCGGCCGAAAAAGAGGGGTAGATAGACCGTAAACCCATCGTTGTGCAACCGTTCGGCCAGCGCCAGACATTCCGGCGTCATGCCGGGCAACTCGTGCATCAATAACACGCCTGGCTGTGAAGCGTCCCCTTTCTGGTAAACGGTGTGGGTGATGCCGTCGGCAGTGAACGGGAAGTCGGTGTAGCCGGGAAGGGACATAGGACAGGTGCTGGCAGGACGGGGAGATTAGACCCTTCTGCCCATCTCCAATTTTCTCTTATCCACGCACCTGCCGCACCTTCCAGCCGTAGTGAGGCAAGCCTTTGGCTGTGTGGAAGATGCGCAGGGCGAACTCGACGGGCTGGTCAACGGCCAGCGTGCGGCGCGGGTCGCCGTCGGTGGACGGGATGGTGATACGCGCGCCTTCGGGCGTGTCCACCGTGACCATGCCGACGGGCGGCAGGGGGGTGGGGATGGCCCATTCAGCCACGAAAGAGGCGACTGTGCCTTGCCCGCTCAGGCGGAAATAATCAAAGCCGTCTTGCGCGCCACAGTCAAAGCAATTCGGCCGATTCGGATACCACACCGCCCCACAGCGCGTGCATCTCTGCGCGTAGAAGTTCAGCAGATTCTGACGCTCGCGATAGAGCAGCGGCAGGGATGTCCAGGGGTCTACTTCCGGCGGAAAGATAGGCTTGTCCACGATGTTTTGGCGGAACTGTTGGACCAGCGTATAGGAGAGCGTGCCTTTGGGTTGAATCCAGTCGGCGGTGCGGCGGCGCGGGGCGCGGCGGCGGATGGCCTCGGTGACGCGGAAGAGGAAGGCATCGGCTCCGTCGCCGTAACCGATCAGGGCGATGAGGGAATCGGGTTCGGCCGATTCCAATAGCAGCGCCAATTGCGCCGGGGCAAAGGCTGCCCCCAGGTTGCCCGCGTGCATCAGCAGATAGGGGGCCGGGCCTCCCGCGCCCATCTGCATGAAAGCCATACCCAACGGCGATTTTTTGGCGAAGCTCATGTACACGCGCCCTTCGGGTGTGTAGAGCGCCACGCCCTTGATGGCCGAGGGTTTGATGCCGGTGGTTTCCAACAGCCCTTGAATGGCCCTTCTGGTCAGGTCAGTGTAACCCACCTGATTGGTGAAAGCCTCGTCATCCGTGCGCAGGTAGCTGTCGCCGGGGCGCTGCCAGGTGTCCAGCGTGGGATCGCTCAGGTGATAAGAGCCGACCAATTCGGCTACCACCTCGTCGCCCGCGCCCACGACGAAAGCGGCTGCGCCCGCCCCGGACAGCGCATCCAGCAACGTGCCGGGTTCGGGCCGGCGATTGTCGGCGGCTACCACCAGGGCGTGCTGCATGGCCCCGGCGCGCAGGCCGTCGAAGGCCAGCCCCAGGGCGCTGGTTCCGGCGCGCAACGAGCCGGTCACGTCCAGCGAACGGCGCGCCCCCAGGTCACAGGCGGCGGCGATGACGGCGGCGCTGCTTTTTTCGCTAAAGGGCGGCGTGGTGGTGGCGAAGTAGACGGCTTCGATGGCCTGCCGGTCGTGGGAATGGAGGGCGATTTCGGCCGATTCGACCCCCATGGTGATCGTGTCTTCGTCATAGCCGGCAATGGCGCTCTCGCCGATTAGCAGCGGCATGAGCGGCTCCAATTGCCAGGCCTCGCCCAACGCGGGACGCGGCAGGCGATAATAGGGAATATAGGTGGCAAAATCAATGATCCCCAACATGCTGCACTTCCTGAAAAGGCTGTCTCCAACCCGCTTTGCGCGGCCCGTACTGTCGGCCGCTACCCTCGGATTATATGTCACCTGGCGACTTCATGCCCAATCGCTTGACCCGACGGGTTAGGGACTGATATGATCGGCCGAAAAGCTCATCGTCTGCTGAGCGTTATTCTGTTTTGCGAGTTCCAACCCCGTCAAGTGAGGGCGCAAAAATATGAAAAGGTTATGGCTTGTGATCTGGCTCCTGGTTCTTTTGGCGGGTTGCGCCGCCGATGACGCCCCGCTGCCCCCCTGGTATCCGGCTGTCAACGCGGACGGCGACCCCGTCTTCGCCGTGTTTGAAAGCCGTATCCCGTGTGAAAACTGCGAGAAAATCAAGTTTGCCCTGGCGCTCTACACGGACCCGGCTGGCGGCGCGCCCACGACCTACCAGATGGCGCGCGTTTTTGTCGGCCGGGGGAACGACCGCATTATCAACGAAGGCAACTGGAGCATCACCCGCGGCACCAGCCTTGACCCGCAGGCGGTGGTCTACCGGCTGGATAGCGGCGCGCCGGAGGAGTTCCAAGCTTTCTGGGCCATCGGCGAGGATATTCTCTTCATTCTGGATCAGGACATGCAGCCCAGAGTGGGCGACGCCGGCTATAGCTATGCCCTGAACCGGCAGCCGTGAGCCGGCAACACGGCCCGGGCAGCGTTGTGAGAGGACGATAAAGCCGGCCCCATGCCGGCAGCCGGCTCTACACTGTGAAGCAGTTGCGCTACTTACGTCGCGCCCGCTCCAACCTACGGAACCGTTGAATCATACAACGGCCCCTGGTCAACCGGCGTCTTGCTCATATCATGCGGCACCACGACGCTGATCGTGCCCACACAATATTCGCCGTACGGATCGGTGGCCGTGAAGCCGATGTGGTAGAAGCGGCCGTCGCCTGGCACTTTCTTGGTGCCGGCGCGCTCGGCGCGCACCTCAGCCGTCGCCGTGCCCAGACCCTGGCCGTCCGGCGTGAACCGGCCGTCGCCATAGCTGTCTACCGGCTCATCCTGATAGATGCTGTCAATCGTGTAGACCAACTCATCGCCGTCGGGGTCAGTCACGCCCAGCACCGTCACCGGCACGAACTTGTTGTTCGGCGGCCAGATCAAGCCCACGCTGGGGGTCGCGGCCGAGCAGTCAGGCGGCTCGTTGAGACGCGCCTCGATCGTCAGGTCATACAGCACCGGGCTGACGCCGGACGGATCGCCGCGGACGAAGCTGACCATCACCTTCAGATATTGGCCGTCGGCTACGCTCAAATCAGCGCCGTTGGTGACAGTCTCCGGCGGGCCGAACGTAATGCCGTCGGCGCTCGAGGCCGCTGTCACCGTCAGTGAGCCATCATCCGGCACATCCGCCGTCCAGGAGACATAGCCCCATTCGGCATCGGCCACGCCGGTATCATGGACAATCGTCCAGGAACCGACGTTGGGCGGGGCACTAAGGGTGCTGCCGGTCATGTCGCTATAGTTGTAGAGCGCTCCATCCAGGTAGACGGTGATCAGGTCAACCGCGTTGGCGGCCGGGTCAATGCGGTAGGCTTTCCCGGATTGGTAGCCGGTTGCCCACACCTTACCGGCGGCATCCACTGCCACCCCGGTCGGGCCGGCGTTGCCGTCCGGATCAAGGGTGACGCTGCCGACATAGGTTCCGTCATTCAAGAGGTGGCCGACGGTGTTGACGCCCCAGTTGAGCGAGTGAGCCACCCAGACATCGTCATTCTGGTCAACCACGCAGCCCTGAGCATAGGTATTGCCCTCCCAGTAGGAGCCGATCATGACACCGGCCGAGTTGAATTTCTTGATCGTGCCGTCGCCGTAGCCCGTGTTCCAGACGTTGCCCTGGCTGTCAAGGCACAGGCCGTAGCTAACATGCCCATAGCCGGTGTAGTTGCCGGCCGTCAACGGCAGGGCGGTATCCCAGCGCAGCATGGGGTTTGCCGACCAGATGACGCCATTGGCGTCAATCAGGCCGCCATAGCCGCCGAAACCAACTGACGGCTCCTGGCGAATGATCTGACCGGTGACGTCGTCAACCAGGTCGAAGAATTGGCCGCCGATGCCGCTGACCCAGACATCATTGTCAGCGTTGACGGAAACGTGGCGCGCGCCAGAGGAATTGACGCGCGTGAAGTGAAGGATGCATTCATCCTGGGCCGTGCTGACGCCGCCCAGCGTGTCGGCGCCGCCGGCATTATCCCAGGCCAGCACATCGAATTGGCCGGTGGAGGTGTCAATGACGCCGTTACTGTTGCGGTCTACGCACTGACCATTTTCCACCAGACCGATATGCGTCACAGACCCCATCCAGCGATCCTCGGGCGGCACGCCGGGGGCGATGGCGTTAGCGGCTACCCAGTCGGATTCGGCACGGTTGGTGACCCAGATGCTGCCATTGTTGTCCACCGTGGTGCGGGAGGGATCCTTGGGGCGATCCTGTGGCGCTGTCCAATATTCGCCCAGAATGTTGCCGGTGAGGGTGTCAATCTTGACGGCCGTGCCTTTGGAGGAGACGGCGATCCAGATGAAGTTGAAGGGAGAGGAGGTGTTGTCTAACTGCACCTGATCGGCGTCGTCAACGACGTTGATCAGTGTGCCCAGTTCAAAATCAGCGGTGGTCGTGTAGGTGTACGGGTTGGGCATGGCGGTGGCGGCGGTTTCGGCCGAAACCAAAGCCAAGACGCCCACAAGCGCTAACGCCAGCAGCAACCCATGATTCCAGTGACGCGTTGGCATGGGAAACTCCTTGATGCGCCATTCCACCTGGAAAGACGCCAAACCAATGACGTTGCCAGAACAAACCGGGCAACATCCGTTCAACGCACATTCACACGCAGATTGGGAAGAGGGCGACGATGTAGCCAACCTTTAAGAAACGGTTGGGAATATGGCTCCCCAAACAACAACTATCGTCACTGTCATTGTGGAACTTATGACCCACGCACGAACAGTGACTAATGTCATGTATTTGGGATGATATTTGTCATGAGTTTTGGCCCGACGCACGCTGCTCACTCACCCTGGCCGGCCTGTGGGTGGGCTATCCGCGCGAAACCTACGGGACACTTTGTGCCTCTGGGTCTGTGCGCCGTTGGGTTAAAGCGGCTTAGAGCGCTTTGAATTGTTCGAAGGAATCGCGGCAATCGTGGCAATAATAAATGGCGCGGCAGAGAGTGGAGCCAAAACTGTTTTTGAGTGTGGTGTTGGATGAGCCGCAGTAAGGGCAGGCCACGACATCGAAGAAGGTGACCAGCAAATTGCCGCCGTGCCGTTGTGGCGGCGCCAGACCGAATTGCTTGAGCTTTTGCCGGCCTGTGTCAGAAATCCAGTCGCTGCTCCAGGCAGGCGACAGCGTTTTTTCCACAGTTACCGCTTGCGCGCCGAGCGCGCGCACTTTGTCGGCAATGAGTCGTTCCATTTCCACCAGCGCCGGGCAGCCGGAGAAGGTGGGTGTCATGGTGACGGTGACGCTTTGCCCCTCCACTGCCACGCGCCGGACGATGCCCATTTCGACGAGCGAGACGACCGGAATTTCGGGGTCCATGACACTATTGAGCGCGGCCCAGATGCGGTCTTCGGTGAGGGTGGTGGAGGGGTCGGTTGGCATGGGCGGGCGGTTTACCAGGTGGCGGAAGGATGGGCGCGGGCGACGCGTTGCATATCGGCCAGCAGGGAGGTCAGGTGCGGGGTGTGATGGGCGCGTTCGGCCGATATTGCTTCCGTCTCCGTCGGAATCACCAGGCTGGAAATGCCCAGATGGGGCCGCACCAACGCCGCCCACTGCGCCTGTACCTCAGATAGGGCCGGCGTATAGCCTGCCGCAACCAGCTCTGCCTCGCCCGGCAGAGGCGTGAAAAGCTGTCGGCTAACCGGCCATAGCGTTTCTAGAGCAGCCTGCATGCGCCGATGGGATTCCGTCGTGCCGATCCCCAGGCGTTCCACCCAGATTTGGGTGTGGCGCAAATGGTACATCTCCTCGCGCATGATTTTGTTGGCGGCGTCGGCCAACGGCACATAGCGGCTTTCCGCCAGACGCGTCAGCAGCGCCACTTCATAGGCGTCAAAGAGATATTGGCGCAGCATGGTGAAGGCCCAATCCCCTTTGGGCAACTCGACCATCTGCACATTGCGAAAATCGGCCGAATCGCGAAAAAAAGCCATCTCATCCGCATCCCGTCCGGTAAAGGTCTCAGCCAGTCCGTAATAGATCGTGGCGTGGCCGAGTTCGTCCTGCGCGATATTCGCCAGGGCAATATCCTCTTCCAGGATGGGCGCGTGACCGGTCCATTCGGCGGCGCGGTGGCCGAGAATCAATTCATCATCCGCCAGGGCAATCAGTTTAGCAACGAGGGCGAGCTGGAGTGTCGAGTCCATAGGCGCGAGTGGGGTCAACCAGAAGTTGTGTTTGGGGAGCTGTCCGCCTGCCGCCGATCAGGGCGCGGCAGCACGGTGCCATAGGCGGATTGGTGGCGGTAGGTTTTGTCGTCGGCCGGGTCGAACCAACTGGCGGCATCTTCGTCCTGACTGCGGGTGACGGCGGCCTCCGGCACGACCCACCAGACCCAGGCGGGCGCGTCGGTGAAGCGGGCGATAGCCTGGCTGAGGGCCTGGCGCGGATTGCCGGCTGTGAGCGCGCCGACATGCTCGACGAAGGTCATGGCGCGGCGTTGGCTGGTTTTGCGGAAGATGTGGTAGAGGGCGGGAAAAAATTCGGCCGAATCTTCCTCCACCGCGCCCCCCTGCGCCGCCAACTCCTCGTGCGTCATAGACAAAATGGCCTCGGCCGGAGCAACCCACAGACTGTGACATTTCGGCCGACGCACAAACACATTGCGCGCCATCAATAAGGCCGTCTCCCCATCCGGCGCATGCACCGACCCCACCGCCTGATGCGGCTTATCCAGCGTATCCTGCTTAAACACCTCAAACCGCGGCCACTGTGTATCGCTCATAAGCCTGCCTGCCTGCTGGATGGTTGGTCGCGCCCAAAACGCGCTAACCGACAACCGCCGCTTTTTTCGCCGCCGACGCCGCTAGCGCCTCGCGCACCCACAACCCATCCGCATGCGCCTGACGTCGGGCCGCCAGACGTTCCGCGTTGCAAGGGCCGTTGCCCTTTAACACCTGCCAGAACTCGTCCCAATTGATCGGGCCGGTCCGCCAATGGCCGGTTTCCGCCTCAAAGCGCAAGGCCGGGTCCGGCGTCTGCAAGTTGATCTGGCTGAACTCCTCGACCATTTCGTCAACAAACTCCTGGCGCAACGCATCATTCGACTTGGTCTTAATGCCCCAGCGCGTCAGGACGCCGCTGTTAGACGAATCGGAATCATGTGGGCCGAACATCATCAAGGAGGGCCACCACCAACGGTTGAGGGCATCCTGCGCCATGGCGCGTTGGGCGGGCGCGCCGCGCGTGGCGTAATAGACAATCATCTCCTTGCCCTGCTTGTGATGGAACGTTTCCTCGGCGCAAATGCGCACCATCGCCCGCGAATACGGGCCGTAGGAAGCGTGCGCCAGCATGGTTTGGTTCTTGATGGCCGCGCCGTCCACCAGCCAGCCGATCATGGCCACATCGGCCCAGGTCAGGGTGGGGTAGTTGAAGACGCTGGAATACTTGGCCTTGCCGCTGAGCAAGGCGTCAATCAACTCTTCGCGGGTCGCGCCTAATGATTCGGCCGCATGATAGAGATATTGACCATGCCCGGCCTCATCCTGTACCTTGGCGATCAGCACCAGCTTGCGGTGCAGACTGGGAGCGGCCGAAATCCATTGGCCTTCCGGCAGCATACCGACGACTTCACTGTGGGCGTGTTGCGAGATCATGCGGATGAGCTGTCGGCGATATTCATCGGGCATCCAGTCGCCCGGCTCAATCTTCTCGCCGCGGGCAATGCGGGCTTCAAATTCAACCAACTTTTCGTCTTCGGTCATGCGCTTCTATCCTGCGGCTTAGGTCGGGTTGAGGATATTGTAGCACAGGCGGGGGGGATGTGGGATAGGTTGTGTCGGCGGGGGCGGCGGAGTTTGGGCTTTGGGGCGAACTCATCCATTTTGGATGCTGCGTCCGTTCTCACCCTTCTTCCACTTTCAACGGCTTCCTCGAACTGCTTCCTCGATCTTCTGCTTGTCAGCGCTGCGTGCCAAAGCCATGCTCACAGTAGATGGCAAGCACGGCCGGCACAAGCGGCCTAACGTCAGCCTTCAGCCGCGGCGTCTTCGCTGTCGGCTGGAAGGCTTTGTTCGGAGTCATTCTTTCGCGCGATATACAAACCTCTACCGGTCAAGCCGGTCTCGTCGTGCCGCACGGCGAGGTTGGCTGCGGCAAACGTCTTCATCATCTCTTCCACTGAGAATAGCCCAAGCTCATGGCGCTCTGTGAAGTGTTCCACCCCAGACGGCGTACCGACCAAGTAGTGAAACTGGATGACCGCTAGAGTTCCGTCCTGCTCACTGATGTTCATGCGGCATATCTTGCCTTCCGGCATTTCGCCCGTGAGCAAATATACCCGACCATCCGGGTTCCACGCCGCTGGCGTAAACCAAGGCTCCACCACTATGATGCCGTCTGCATTCAGGTGCTTTCGGAAGCACTGGAGAGTTCGAGCAACATTGTCAATGGTTTTCACATACCCAATGGAGCTGAATAGACAGAGAACAACGTCGTAGGTCTTCTTCAGATCGAAATCCGCCATGTCAGCACAGAAGTACTCCCCATCCGGGTTCTTTCGGTAGGCAGCGCGGACAAAGTCTGCGTTGATGTCCAGCCCGTCCACGTGATAAACCTGCGCCAGGTGCTTGTCGTGCTCAGCCGTGCCGCAGGCAACGTCCAACACCGTACTGGCATCGGGATGCTCCTGCTTCAGCAAAGAGACTATCGCGGCAGACTCCTTCGCGTAATCTTTAAAGCCGTATAGGACGTCATACCACTGTGCGCTCTCTGCGAACATCGTCTCTACTCCGAACGGTCGGCGTCAGCGACTGGCGGCGTAGTTACCGCCAGTCCGCTACACCCAGCCATACCTCCGGCGGTATTCCCGCCCAAGAGAAACCGAGGCATCACGGTCGCCTTGGATGGGAAAGGGAGCATCTGTGTAGTAACCAATGGAAGGTTTCTCAGGAAACGCTTGTTGGGAGGCTTTTATGGATGGAAACCAACACCAATTGCGCGACTTACGCCGTCATAAGGTGTGCTTACTTTTACTTCGCTCATTTACCGTGGCGGTTCCCGTGGCTCAGTCAATAACTGGAGCGCCTCTAAGATTTGACGGACTCGCCGCTTGGATAATGTGCCAATATATTCACCCAACTGCCGCTTATCCACCGTGAAAATTTGTGACACTACAGCCACACTTTGTTTGGGTAAATTCCCTTCACCCGGTTCCAGTAGAATATTGCCGGGAATGTCCGCTCGTTTGAGATTAGAGGTGAGGGTACAAACCATAGTCGTATTCAGACCACTTTGGTTAAACATATTGTTCTGGATGATCACATTAGGGTGGCTGTAACCCGGTTCTGACCCATCCGGTTCATCCAGGTCTATCCAGAAAATATCACCCTGATTGATTACCATTCGCCCTCCACCATCCGCCGATGCTGGCGACGGATTTGGCGGAGTCGTGACTGTTCAAGTGGGTCGTCCGAGACTTCAACACAGGCTTGATTGATGGCCTCAAAAAGCTGCCGGTCTTGATAGTCACGAATGAAATTTTCCAGAGCTAAAACAAACAAACGACTCCGCGACACCTTCATTTCTTGAGCGATGGTCTCAACCTGCTTGAAGATGGATTCTTGGATTGAAATAGCCGTTTTAATATTTGACATAGAGTTATACCTTTATATCAGAAAAGTATAACTTATTTCCCTTTTGATGTCAATACAAAATTTCAAAAATAGTCTAATCAAAAGACCGCCTTTATGGTCGCTATCAATGGTATACCGCCGCAATGAGCCGCCCAACGGTTTGCGTGACTGGCGCTGGGGCGGGCGTGGGCTCTGCTTGGGAGCAGGAACAACTCGAAGCCGGAAAAATGCTTGAAAACGGCGCAGAATCCACAGCGTCCAGTGCACCCAGCCATACCACCGGCGGTATTCCCGCCCAAGAGAAACCAAGGCGTCAAAGCCGCGTTGCCAAAGAAAGCGGCATCCCTGTGGTAACCGGTGAAGGGT
>JAYRVN010000142.1:0-9627 GCA_041918535.1 Chloroflexota bacterium | reverse complement strand
CGGCACACCAAAAAAGCCGTGTACTTGCGGCGAGTGCAGATTCATCGTCATCACATGCGTCGCCCCGGCCGTCTGGAGCAAATCCGCCACCAATCGAGCGGTGATTGAAATCCGCGCCGCGTCCTTTTTGTCCGACCGGGCAAAGGAGAAGTAGGGGATGATGGCGTGCACTTCCTTGGCGGCCGCGCCGCGGGCGATGTCCAGCATCATCAACAACTCCATCAAATGGTCGTTGACCGGCGGCGAGAGCGATTGTAGAATGAAAACCTGTCTAGAACGCACACTGGCCCCTAGTTGAATATACAGGTTATCATTACTAAAGCGGCGAATGAGTGTACTATCCAGGTCTACCCCTAACTGGTCGGCAATGGCTTCGGCCAAAGGACGGTTGGAGCTGCCGCAAAAAAAGCGCACCTCGCTGTTGTCCAGCCCCAATAAATTTCGAGACGGCTGTGTGATCATTGCTTCCCCCTGTCGAACGGTCTTTTAACGTCATACCGCGCGCCCATCCCTCATGGCGGCGGCGGATTCAACCAGTCTGGCCTTAAACCGGCCAACACGCCACGCCCGATTACCTGCGCCTCATCCACCTGGCGGCTATCTTCCACCACCACAACCACCAGATAGTTGGGCCCTGGTTGGCCGATGGTCAGGCCTATATACCAACCGTTGGTGGCGCGGTTGGGGCCGGAAAGCACCAGACCCGTTTGTTCTACCTCATTTTCGGCGCTATGCAAAATTTCTAACAATTGCGCCGCCAGATCAGGCGCGACCACCGGCTCGCCAACCGGTACACCACCCGGCGAGGCGAGTTGGTCTTGCCACGCGCCGGCCTCATCTTGCACGGCGGCCACCAGATGGGGCTGCGGCAGCCGCCCATCGCCGGCCAGAGCTGCCCAAGCCAACGCCATTTGCAAGGGCGAGACGGTCAGGCGTTCCTGGCCCAGGGCGGCCAGGGTGGGATCAACGATATCTAGAGCGGGGGATTCGGCCGATTCGATGGGCAAAGCAAGCGCGGTGGTGAAACCAAAGGCCATGATAACCTGCCTGAGACCGTTTCGGCCGAATCGCTCCGCCAGCGTTGCCATCGGGGCCGGACATTGATGCTTCACCACCTCCGCCCAGGTTGCCGGCAAAGGCGGCGGCGTCTGACACCGCAGCGTCGCCTCTCCCACTGTCACCGGCGCATCGGCCGCCACTGCCATCGCCTCAAGCTGCAGCAGGCCGCGTTGCAACGCCGCCGCCACCAGCAACGGCTGCAACATTAGCCCCGGCTGATATTGTCCTTGCGTAGCCCGATTCAGCAAAGCAGCGTCGGGATCGGCCGTGAGCCGCTCAAACTGCGCGTCAATCTCGTTCGGGTCATAAGCCGGATGGCTGACCATGGCCCGGATGGCGGCGTCGGGCAAGCTCAACAGGATCACCGCCCCGCTGCGCGCCCCCAACAGGTGATCGGTCATTTCTTGGGCGGGCGCCAGCAAAGTCAGACGGACACCCCGCCCTTGCTGCGGCTCATGCAAGAGCTGCCGCCGCCAATCTTGCCCGAAGGAGAGCCCCTCACCGCGCAACACACCATCTAGTCCCGCTTCAATGCCGGCCGTGCCGTGGCGCAAACTGTAGTAGCCCACCGCCGGACCGCTGAACGGTCGCGGGTAGACCCGTTCCAACCGACCGCTGCCCACGCTCTCGGCCAAGACTTCACCCTGACTGGCGGTGATCACGCCCCGACGCAGGCGCAACTCAGCTTCCACCAGGCGGGCGTTGTCGTCTCGCGCCAGAATGGCGCGCGCACGCGCGACGCCCCAGAACACCAGCGCCAGGACCACCAGGCCAAAGCCAATCTGGAAGATCAGGTTGAGTCGCAGAAGACGTTGCTGGAAGGCTTCCAGGGGATGAGGATCAGGCATTGTCGTCGGATGGGCCGGGAGCGAAGGGGGATTCGGCCGATAAATAGATCAATAGCCCCATCATCACACACGCCAGCAACATCGAACTGCCGCCATAACTCACCAGCGGCAAGGTCACACCGGTCAGAGGCAATAGCTTGGTCACGCCGGCCATAATCAGCAAAGTCTGTGTGCTGAGCAAAACCGTCATGCCCGCGGCCAGATACATGTGGAAAGGCCGGCGCGCGCGCAGGGCCGCGCGAAAACCCCGTTGCGCCCACACGGCGAAACACACCACCACCGCCAACGTGCCCAGCAACCCCCACTCCTCGCCGATGGCCGCAAAGACAAAATCAGAATGCACAACCGGTACAAAGGTAGGATACCCCTGCCCGACACCCTGGCCGATGATGCCGCCCGCCGCCAGGGCATAGAGGGATTGCACAATCTGAAAGGCGCGATCGGCCGCCTCCGGCCAGGGATTCCACCAGCCTTCCACGCGCAAAGCCACCACATCAAAGACCAGATAGCCAATCACTCCGGCCGCCAGCAGCAAAAACACCCCGGCCCAAATGTAACGCCGGTCGCCGGTCGCCAAATAGAGCAACGCCAGAAACAGTAGGAAAAAGAGCGTGGCTGCCCCCAAGTCCTGCTGCCAGACCAATAACGTCATGCCAAAACCCCACATCAACAGTAGGGGGGCCAGGTAGGGCAACGCCCCCAGGCGACCTTGCCCGGAGCGCAGCAAGTCGCCGCGATCAGCAAAGTAGCTGGCAAAGAAGAATACCATCAGAAGCTTGAGCAGTTCCGACGGTTGAAAGAAAACGCCGCCGGTGAACGGGATGGGCAACCACAAGGTTGCGCCATAGCCGGTTGGATTGACGCCAAACAACAACGTAGCCGCTAACAACAAAAGGCCCGTTACCAGTAAGGTGTAGCGATAGCGATAAAGCGCCCGTAAGCTGCGCGGCAAAACAGCGACGGCCAGCAGAGCCAATGTGCCCAAGACAAACCACATTAACTGTCGCTGCACAAAATCCGGGGCCAGCCGATCTTGTAGAACCAGCCCCCAGCCGGTGAGCAGCGCGTAGATGGGCAGCAAAAAGGGATCGTGACCAGGTCGAGCCATCGTTAGCCCGCCCCAGGCCAGCCCGATAAGAATCAACCAGACCACCGGCAATTGCAGGTGCGCCCAGGTAAGCGCCCCGGTGCGCACCAGACTGAGGCTAATGGCGTTGACGCCGACAAAGAGAGCGGCCGCCGCTAATAGCAGCAACTCGGCCGACCGGGGAAGGGCGCGCAGGGTCATAGGGGTTAACCGGCTGGGCCGGCCAGATCGCGGGAATCATCCTCCCAGATAACGACTCACCAACGGGGCCAGGCGGGCTTGCGATTCGGCCGAAATGCGCGACCTATCCGTGATTAATGCATCCTTGAGCGCATGATGGGCGGGGAAATCTCCGGCCCAACTATCCATCCGCCGCGCCAAATCGCTGATGGCGGCCTGGGCTAACAACGTGTTGCGCTGCAATGTGCGAATCACCATCTCCACATTCACCGGCCCTTCGCTTTCATGCCACACATCATAATCGGTCACGTGGGCCATGCAAGCATAGGCCATCTCCGCTTCCGCCGCCAGGAACGCTTCGGGGCTGGTGGTCATGCCGACGACAGACATGCCCCATTGGCGGTAAAGGTAGGATTCGCCGCGCGTGCTGAAGCGCGGGCCTTCGATGGTGATGAAGGCGCCGCCCCAATGCACAATGCCGCCAACGGCTGCAACCGAATCGTACAGCGCGCGACTGAATTCGGCCGAAAACGGCTCGGCCACACCCACATGCGCCACCAACCCCTGCCCAAAGAAGCTAGACGTGCGTAGCCGCGTGAAATCAAATAGCTGGTCAGGCACAACCACATGTCCCGGCGCATAATCTTCGCGCAGCGAACCACAGGCGCTAATGGAAAGAACATATTTCACGCCCAACGTCTTGAGGGCAAAGATATTAGCCTGATAGGGCACTTCGGTCGGCGTTAAAAGATGCCCGCGCCCGTGTCGTGGCAAAAACGCCACCCGGCGACCATGCAGCGTTCCCACGATAATGGCATCCGAGGTTCGGCCGAAAGGCGTCTCCAGCGTCAACTCCTCCACATCCGTCAACCCCGCCATGTTATACAAACCGCTGCCCCCAATGATTCCCAATTCAATCTCCGCCATACTGCCATCTCCCATTATCTGAAAGTCGCCGGTCGCTATGATCCGGGCAAACCCAAAACCCGCCCCGGTCAGCGCCTGACTGCGCCTAATTATGCCCTATCCCGGCTAAACTGACAGGTTTCATGTTTGCCGCCCGCCACTCGCGCCGAGGATCAACCATCTATGTGAAAACAGCCTAAAAGATGCGCCATCAGCTTGTTGGTGGTTATCAATTCTGATACACTGTTTTCATGCTCCAGAGGTGGATCGCCCGACACAATCGCCGCGCCATGAGCCTGTTGCTCCTGGCCATCACTTTGTATCTGGCGCAATGGGCTTCGGCAGCCCGCACAGAACAATTGCCCATTGCGGTGGCAGATGCAATCCTTCCGGTCGTCACTGAATTCGCCGTCACCCCCCAGGTCAGCGCGCCCGGCGCGAGCATCTCGCTCAGCATACACGTGACCAACCCCGGCCCGACCTCTGTCGCCCCCTCCATCACCCTGGACCTCCCCCTGAGCCTGGCGATTGATCTGCGCCGCCTGCCGCCCGGGGCTACCTTGAACGTGCCCACTAACAGCCTCAATTGGCAACCGGTCATACCCCCCGGCGCACAGAAAGACCTGGCATTGCCCCTGGAAATTCGCCTGGCCGACTTGCAAAACCCGGAACGCGTCATTACCGGACAATTGGCATGGGGCGACTACCGGCAAGCATTACAAGCGGATTATTGGGTCGGCCTGCCGCCCCAAGTTACCATTCTCAGCCCCGCCCAGATCGCTGTCGGGCAACCATTAACCCTGTTTGCCGACGTTTTTGGCTCCGGCCCTTTCACCCAAACATGGCAGTTGGGCGACGGGCGGCTCTTTAGCGCCGCCAACCCCAGCGTGATTTACGGCACACCTGGAGAGTATGACCTGTCGCTCGTCGTCGCGAACCCCCTGGCGGAAACAACAGCGCATGCCACACTGAACGTGGTATCCGCACCGGCTGCCACCTTCACACTGCCCGACACCAGTGTGGCAGTGGCTGAACTCGTCACCTTCACCAACCAAAGCGGTGGACAGCCGCCCCTGCGTTACACGTGGGACTTCGGCGACGGCGTCACCTCCGACGAAATCTCCCCCCAACACGCTTTTTCATTGCCCGGCGTTTACGTGGTACGTTTGGTAACCGAAAACGCCTATGGGCGGGCGGAAACTCAACTGAACCTTGTGGCCGGAGTTCCTCCAGTGGCCGACCTGGTACTGCCGGAATCGGCGACGGCCGGCAATGCGGTGCATGGACAAGCTTTTGGCGACGACAGTGTGACCGAGTTCCTATGGGATATGGGAGATGGGCGGCTATTGACCGGCCCGGAAATAACCCATAACTATGACGCAACCGGCCGCTACCTGGTCACTTTGCGCGCGCGTAACGAATTCGGGGATACCCAGGTGGAACGCCTATTGGATGTTGCGCCGGGACGGATTCAGTTCTATTTGCCCGTCGTCATTCGCGGTTATGGCGATCTGGGCATTGATGCACAATTAGCGGAGATTCTCGATCATTTCCAACCGCTGAGTTTGGAACTAGACGCGCCCCCCAATGCCTCTTCCGCGGCTGAACAGCTTTTCTGGTATGCCAATAAGGCTCGCCAAACCTACGGCTTGAAACCGTTGACGTTCGTCTTTGAACTGAGCGTGGCGGCTCAACAACACACAGACGACATGGCCAGTCATAATTTCACCGGACACACCGGCTCGGATGGTTCCCGGCCGCCGCAGCGCCAGCAGCGGGCAGGCTACCTGGGCTATTATGCGGGCGAAGCCACAGCCTGGGGAATGCGGGATGTTACGGATGTGGTGGAGTTCTGGGTGAACAGCCCCAGCCATCGCGTCATGATTTTGAACCCGCAAGCCACGCAGTTGGGCGTTGGTCACACGTTTGATGTGAATGCGCGCAATTTGTGGTATTGGACCGTAGAGTTCGGCTCAGATGTCAACCCGTCGCCATTGCCTATCTTTCCCACGCCAACGCCCTTGACGCCGACGCTGCCGCTATCACCCACCCTACAGGCTACGCCGACGTTGACCCCGACGGCCACCCCTACACCAACACCAACGCCGTCGCCCACACCGTCGCCGACGCCGACAGCCACGCCATCCCCGACTCCCACACCGCTGCCGGATATTTCGATCCCGGTCAGCACACCGTTGCCGCCGATCACGCCGACAGCCACACCGACACCCGACGCCGGCCGGTCTCTCTCACCGGCGCCATCTCCTACACCGCCCGATCCCTTTAGCGACCCTGTGGCTGTGACGGTGGCTTTTTTGGATGCGCTTTGGCGCGATCGGTCAGGTTGGCGCGGGTTGCCGTATCTCAGCGATGAGTTGCAAGCCACGCTGACGGGCACACCGATGGACCTGGCAGGGCTGACGGGTGTCGACTCGTTTGCCGTGTTCAATCGAGTGGACGAAGGTGGACGGGTGACATTGTGGGTCAATGTCAGCGGGGTGGATGGAGCGGTACATCGGCGTGTGTTTGTGGTTGCCAGCAACAGTCTGGAGTGGCGGATTGTGTCAATTTCAAAAGCCGGCGACTCTTGAGTCGGGCGTCCGCCGCGCGATTGTGGTGGATGTTGCGTTACATGGGTCACCAAGCAGTCCGCCGTCCCGGCTGGCGGGCAACTTGTCTGGCAGGTTGCCGGTTACCCAACACGTAGCGGTGCGGAAACGCCCCCTTCCGGCGCGTTTGTTGGCGCGCCTCATGCCAGTCGCCTGGTTTTGTTGGCCGATGTGCTGCAGCAGCCCATATTGTTAGACGCTTCGCGTAAATCACAAGCAAATCAATCGAGACCACAATGCTCATGAGTGGAACCATCTTAAGCATATTGTCTGGAGTAATAGGTATGTTTGGATGGGGAATCTACGATTTCCTGGGTGGCGTTTTCGCCAAGCAGATCGGATCCTTCAAGTCTTTCTTTTGGTCACAATTGGTTGGTTTGATATCTGTGCTCCTGCTTGCCTTTGTTTTCATAACACATAGTGAAATTTCTACCCTTGTATTCATATTATTTCCAATTGCGGCAATTGTTTATTCTGCCGGCTATTTGTTCTTTTTCAAAGGCTTTGAGATCGGCAATGTGTCAATTGTGGCCGCAACCATGAATTTATGGGCTGTGTTTACCATGTTGTTTGCGTTTATCTTTATGGGACAGCGGCTTTCTGCAATGCAAACTTTGGGTGTCGTTATGATTATCTCTGGCGTCACTTTAGCATCTGTAAACTGGAGTGATGTTAGAAATCAAAACTTACCTTTCGCGTAAATTTTGAATGAGTTTGAAGCTGTCGTAAAGTTAAGGTATGACAGCTTTACAAATGACACATCAACGCATAGACGATATACCTTTGTTGCTGGCTATCATGATTGAGGTGGGTATACCGCAGCAAATAGACCGCCAAATAAAACCACATGGTCATTGGCAAGGCATCAGTGTAGGCATGGTGGTGACGATTTGGTTGTGTTACATCCTGACGGAACACGACCATCGTTTGGTGGCCGTCAGAGAGTGGGTCAATGAGCGCCATGACCTGTTCAAGCGGCTGTTGGGTATAGAACTGCGGGACACCGACCTGACTGACGACCGCTTGGCCAATTGCCTGACCATGTTGGGTGTGTCTAAAAACCAAGCGGATTTGGACCAAGCGTTGGTGCAAGAGTGGATCACGCTGTACGAATTGCCCACCGACACGACACGACACGATAGCACGACGGTCTCTGTCTATCAGGAAGCAGACGAGGCAGACGAAAGTGGGGTGGACGGCGTAATGGGTTATGGTCATAGCAAAGACCACCGTCCAGACCTGGTCCAGTTCAAGGTGATGCTCTCGACGTTGGACCCGGCTGGGTTGCCCTTGACCTGCCAAGTCGTCAATGGCAAACGCGCCGATGATGGACTGTATATTCCTTCTTATGAAAGTGCCGCCGCCACCATCGGCCACCGGCGTTTCCTGGCGGTCGGCGACAGTAAGATGGGCGCTATCAGGACACGGGCTTACCTGGCAGCCCAAGGCAGTGCTTACTTGACGGCTTTTCGTGAGCCGGCGGCTCAGGCAGCGGACTTGGCCCAATGGCTTGAAACCGCCTTGTCCTGTGAACCCGAGTGGCAAACAGTGGAACAGATTGACGAACGTACGGGCGAAATTAAAACGATAGCCTGCATCTATGCCTGGGAGCGACCACAAGCTCATCTCCATCCGGAGCGTGATGAACCATTTATTTGGACAGAGCGTGTCTTGGTCACCCGCTCGAATGCCTTGCAAGCGGGCATGACCAAGAAGCGAGAGCAAGCCCGCCAACGGCTGTATGCTGAATTGGACAAATTGGCTCAGCCTGCGAAACGGGGGCGAAAACGGTATCGCACTCAGGAAGAATTGGCCCAGGCCACAGCTAACCTGTGCCACACGTACAAGCTTGATGACATCATCACCTTTACTTTCAAAGCCGAAGCGCATCCCACTGGTGGGAAACGCTGGTTGGTGGCTGACTACCAATGTGATGCCCAAGGGTGGCAACGTATGGTTGACCGTTTGGGCTGGCAAGTGTATCTGAGTAATGCACCAACCAATTTGTATAGTGACGCGGACTTACTTCTGACTTACCGGCGACAACCCCGTTTGGAGCGGGGGATTTCTCGGCTCAAAAGCCGCAACCTGCATATTCGTCCCGTTTTCTTGCATGACGACCAGCGAATCTGTGGTTTGACCTGGCTGCTTTTCCTGGCTTTGCGTGTGGTCGTCTTGCTGGAGTTCCGTGTGCGCCGCGAACTCGTCCAACGCCAAGAAAAGATTCTTGGCCTTAATCCTGCTTCCAAGACACAAGAGACAAATTTGCCTACGACAGAACGGCTGCTGAAGGCCTTCGACAACATCACCTTTTCAATTGTTCAGCAAGGAGACGTGACCTACTATCATGTTACGCCCTTGACAGTCATCCAGGAGCATATTCTGTCACTGCTAAGTTTGCCAAACGATATCTACCTGCGGTTAGCTGAAGCTCATCCCAAACCGCTCTTCAATTTACGCGAATGATAAGTCAAAAGTTTCAATTTTCATCAGGTGTAAAAGAAGCAGTTTTAGGAGCTTTTTTCTTTGGCATCTTTTGGAATATTGGCGAGATTATTTCTGAAGAAATCGGCTGGCTATTAACAACTCTACTTGTAAAATTCGGGATTGTTCTATTCTTGCTAATCTTCTCCTTTCGTGCAAAACGAGAGATTGGCTTGACGAAAATTTCCACAAAAACAAAATACGCGGTTGTATTAATGGGCATTGTTGAGGCAGGCGCAGTAGCCGTTGTTAATTATGGGCTAACAATTGGAGACGCTATATTGATCACGCCTATCGCTTCTGCTTTATCAACAGTGACGATAACACTGGCTATTATTTTTTTGAAAGACAAAGTTACTACTTATCATTCGCGTAAATTGAAGAGCGGTTTGGGATGAGCTTCAGCTAACCGCAGGTAGATATCGTTTGGCAAACTTAGCAGTGACAGAATATG
>JAYRVN010000141.1:0-8622 GCA_041918535.1 Chloroflexota bacterium | reverse complement strand
TGATTCGTGCCGCTCCAATAGTTGCTGGTGCCGACCACAATTTTGACGGTTGAGGCTGTGTCACTGCCGGTGCAAATGTAATAACCTTTGCCGAACTGCTCCGCCGCCGTAGCGATTTGGGTGGTTGAAGCAAAGGCCTGATTGTAGATAATAGTACCAAAGGTGGTGCCTGATTTGGACGGTTTGCCGAACATCAGGATAACCACATTGTCCTGAGTGCCGGCTGTGTTGAGATCATGCGTACCGAGCGTGCACCCCATGTTGTAGACGGAAGTTGAGTCAACTGTGTTCATATACCAACTCGTGGTATATGGCGGCGGAGTTGGCGCCGCATAGAGCCTGCCGGGCAGGACAACAAAGATGAAAGCCACAAATACCACGAACAAAAGCAGAACAATGCTTAACCTCTTCATGAGTTTCTCCTTTTTGTTAAGCGTGACTTTGACTTCATCTTATGAGTATATGGTGGCGGCTGATCCGACGCATGGGAGCGGAAGCCTATTCAGGCTAGGGTAAATCTCCTAGTCCTGGGTCCGACTACGAGTGTGGGATTCACAAGTGGTCGCCCGCGAGAGAAATCCAGAAGTTTAAAGCTTAATCCTGATGATGCCGTTGTGAATTGCCACGGCATACGTCTTGAGTCGCGCGCTCTCATCCTCCGGCCATGTGCAACGCCCCGTCTTGAGGTCAAACTTCCAGCCGTGATCGGGGCAGGTCACGCGTCCGCGCGCCAGCGAACCGCCGCTCAGGTCGGCGGCAGCGTGCGGGCAGGTGCGGCTAAAGGCCACAATCTGGTCATCCACGCGGCTGAGGAGGAGGTGGATTCGGCCGATTTGCGCCTTCACCATCCCGCCGGGCGGCACGGATTCGGCCGAAATCCCCGTCGAATAAAACCCATCCTCTGCCAGCACACCCGCTGCCTTACGCCAGCCCATTCGCTCCCTGTAACACCCTAAAGGTCTTCAAGACCTTTAGGGTCTTTAATCAACATCATCTGCCGCAAACCAGCGACTTTCCGCCTCGGTAACCCACTCGGCATGCAACTCCACAAAACGTTGCGGACCGCCAAACAACGCCAGCACTGCCGCGCGTTTTAGGCGTGTTGGTTGTTCGGATAAAAGCGAATGATAGGATGACCATTTCCATTCGCGAAAATCATCTACGAACTGGTGCTTGCGCGGGTTCTGGTGAATGTAAGCGATGACGTTCCAAAATTGGCGGTCATTGGTCACTCGCACACGCCCAAATGGGTGCTGAAACAAGCTGCCCGTCCGTCCGTAGGCTCGATTAATGGCTTTGGCGTAGGCGTTGAAAAAGTCGGAGAACTTCTGGGAAGGGGACAACACCCTAAAGGTCTTGGAGACCTTTAGGGCCCGGATTTCATCTTCTGACTTCACTCTCACCAAGACATGAAAATGATTGCGAAGCAGACAATAAGCAAACGTCTCGGCCACCGGCTCGATGTGTTGGTTATAGAGTTTCAGAAAGTACGCGTAGTTCCGCTCTTCGCGAAAGATATTCTCGCGGTTCGTGCCGCGATTATAGATGTGATAGTACGTGTCGTATAGCAGTGCGGGCGGACTGGGCATAGCCTTTCTCCGAAACGATAGACCTAGACCCTAAAGGTCTTCAAGACCTTTAGGGTCTTGTAATCCTAGAGTATGCCTCCAATTGGGACGGCGGGCAACCTGTTACGGAGAGGCGGTCTTCGCTATGTGGTTGAGTTCTATTCGACAGTTTTTTGCTCAGGCGATTCGCCAAGCGACTCAAGGAAGACACGCTAACCTCTGAATCCGCTGTTCTCCAACCTATGCTACAATGGAGATATGGACCTCTTTGACCACGGACGCCAACCCCAGATCGAACGCGAAGCGCCATTGGCGCACCGGATGCGCCCGCGCGCGCTGGATGAATTCATCGGCCAGGAGCATATCGTCGGCCCGGGCCGCCTGCTGCGCCGCGCCATCGAAGCCGACCAGCTCTCTTCTATCATCTTCTACGGCCCACCCGGCACGGGTAAAACCACCTTGGCCCAGGTCATCGCCAACAGCACGCGCAGCCACTTTGTCACCCTGAATGCCGTCCTGGCCGGCGTGACCCAACTGCGCGAAGTCATCGCCGCGGCCACCGAGCGCCGTAAGCTCCACGGCCAACGCACTACCCTTTTTGTGGACGAGGTGCATCGCTGGAACAAGGCTCAGCAAGACGCTTTGCTGCCGCATGTTGAGCGTGGCGACATCATTCTCATCGGCGCTACCACCGAGAACCCGTATTTTGAAGTGAACAAAGCCCTGGTCAGCCGCAGCCGCGTTTTTCAATTGCGCCCGCTCAGCCCGGAAAATTTGCGCGAAGTCGCCGGGCAGGCTTTGCGCGACGCTGAACGGGGTTATGGCCGTTTGGCCGTGTCCATCCAAGAAGAAGCCCTGGCGCATCTGGTCAACGTGGCAAATGGGGATGCGCGCAGCTTGCTCAACGCCCTGGAACTGGCGGTAGAAACCACGCCGCCGGACGCCGATGGCCGTATTGTCATCGGCACGGCGGTGGCCGAGGAATCTATCCAGCGCCGGGCTGTCCTTTACGACAAGGACGGCGACGCCCATTACGACACTATCTCGGCGTTTATCAAGAGCTTGCGCGGCTCCGATCCCGATGCCGCGCTCTATTGGCTGGCGCGCATGGTCTACGCCGGCGAAGACCCGCGCTTCATCTTCCGGCGCATGGGCATCTTTGCCGGCGAGGATGTGGGGCTGGCCGATCCCCAGGCGGCGCGTGTGGTGGAGAGTTGTTGGGCCTTGTATGAACGCATCGGTTTGCCGGAAGGGCAGTTCCCCCTGGCCGAGGCGGCGCTCTATCTGGCGACTGCCCCCAAATCCAATAGCGTTATGGCTTATTTTGACGCTCTAGACACGGTGCAAAAGGAGCGTGAAGGGGATGTGCCCACGCATCTCAAGGATGCCAATCGCGATAAGGATGGCTTCGGCCACGGCGCGGGGTATCTCTACCCCCACGCCTATCGCGAACATTGGGTGGCGCAACAATATCTGCCCGCGGTGCTACAAGGCAAGGTGTTTTATGAGCCTGGCCCATTGGGTTATGAACGCGCGCTTCAAGAGCAGGTGGCCCGGCGGCGCGAGGCGCAATTGGCGGCCATGCTGGAGCAAGCTGAGACGCCGGGCGAAGTCTTGACCACCGGCCCGGCGCGTCCGGGGCGGGAGGCGTGGCTGCGGCGCGCCGTGGAGAGCGCCGGTCGGCAATTAGAGCAGGTGCGTGACCGGGTGTTTGCCCTGGCCCGGGTGCAACGCCATCATTTGGTGTTGGATGTCAAAGCGGCGGGCGGGCTGTTGTTGTGGGAAGCGCTGCGCCGCGCCCCGGAGGGCGGGGTGTGGGGGTTGGTGGAATCGCCGGAAGAGGCAGAGTTATTGCAGGCGCAAGCGCGACAATTGCCGGAGTTAGAGCGTCCGCGTTTGGTGGTGCAGGGGTATTGGCCGGAAGGGAGCGCGACGCGCTTTGATCGGGTTATCGGCCGAAATCCTCTCAATCGCCTGGATAACCTGGATAGCCTGCGTCTGGTCCGCCGGGTGCTTTTGCCCGACGGGCGGTTGTATCTGGCGCAGGTGATGCCCCGGCGCGGCCAGAGGTTGTATGAAATGTTAGACTGGGCGGGCGAGGCGGCGTTGTGCGAGCGGGTGGCGGCGGCGGAAGAGGGGATGTGGACGGATTCGGCCGATCCCCTCGTCAATTGGGATCTGCCCGACCTGCGCGCCGCCTTGCAAGAAACCGGCTTCACCGACATCCATACCGAACTCGATCGCATCACCCAATCGCGCCATATCAGCCGCCCGCAACTCGACAAATGGTTTGGCGCCGATCCTGGCGCCCTTGCCGGTTCCTACACCCAAAAACTCATCCGCCACGGCCTTCCCCTGGCTGATGCCGCCGCCCTCGCCGTCCTCGCGCGCCGCCAACTCACCGACCAGATCGTGCCCTGGCAAGCCACGCTGGTCTATCTTAGCGCGTGCCCGGTCGGCGCAGCCTAAAACCGACGCTCGGCTCATTAGGAAAAAAGTCCTGTTGCTGGTTATGTCGCTTTCTTCGACCGCCATCACTTACCTGATGCTCAGATTGTCACCTTTATCACGATACTTTCACGAGACCCGGTTATTATAATTAGTAACGCGTCAGGTGAAGTCGGCGCGAAATCCATTCAGACAATTTGAGGTGTCTATGTCAAAGAACCGGGTTGCTCGTTTTGTGGTGTTATTTGTTGTCGTTGGTCTTGGGCTATGGTTGGTCATGCGACCTGTCTCCCCTGCGCCCGAGAGCGCCAGTCGCACCGATGCGTTGCGCGCCCTCGGCCCGGCCGGTGTGGCCGGTTCAGTCGGCGCCAATGCTGCCGCTGAATTAGGCCTGGCCTATGGCTCGGCCGCGCCCGTGACCATTGACCTGCGGGATGTTCCAGTGGGCGGGAATGCAGTAGACCCTGTCCGCGAAAAATACCTGCGGGGCGAGATCGACTTGAACGAAATAGACGGTCCGCTGAGCGAACGGGAGTTCCTCAATCAATTGCGGGCTTCCTTGAACCAGGGCACGGATCGCACGGCGCAAGTCTATGATCCCAATGCGGCCGTAGATGGCGTTCTGAACAGCATCGCCAGCTTCAAGGCGATTGATTACACCCAATCTCAACAAGGCGTCCCCCCTGACCCTGAGATTATGGTCGGCACCAACCATGTGGTGGTGAGCGTCAACACGAGCTTCCAGGTTTTTAGCAAGACCGGCGTCAGTCTGTATGGCCCCGTTTTGTTCACGACCTTCTGGGGTAACACGTGCGGCACCGGATCGGGGACGATGGTCTTGTTCGACCCGTTCTCTACCTACGACGAATCGGCGCACCGCTATGTTTTGGGCATCACCGGCTATGATAGCGCCGTCAACAACGGGGACAACGGCTGGGCTTGCATTGCCGTCTCCACTAGCGACAGCGCCACTGGCACGTGGAACAAGTATTCGTTCGACGGTAACCCCGGCGCGGGCACAGACTACTTCCTGGATTATCCCCACATCGGCACGGGGCAGACTGCCCTGTATTTAGGCGCCAACATGTTTGGCGGCGGCAGCTTTGTGCGTAATCAGGCTTTCGCCTTCGATAAGAACGCCATGTACGCCGGCACGACGGCCAACTCCGTCAAGGTAGACGTGAGTTCTACCTACTTCACGCTCCAGCCTACCGACCTGAAAGGGTATTCTACGGGCGGTTGGCCGACCAATGCCAACGAGCCGCACTACTATTTTGCCGCCACCTATGGCAGCAACCAGACCCAGCTACAGGTCTTCAAGTTCAACACCCCCTGGGGCACGCCGTCGGTGACGTTGGCGGGCACGGTGACGGTTAATAGCTATAGCCTGCCGGTCAGCCAGCCGCAAAGCGGCAGCACCGGCCGGCTGCAAGGCAACGATAACCGTATGTTGGATGCCGAGTATTGGGGCGGCAAGATTTGGGGCACGCACACCATCGGTTGCAAGCCGGGCGCGACGACGGTTAATTGTATCCGCTGGTATCAGATCAACATGAGCACCGGCACACCCAGCCTTTTGCAACAGGGCACTTTCTCAACGTCCAGCGAATATCGCAGCTTCCCTGATCTGGCGGTGAACTCCTGTGGCGACATGTTGGTTGGTTACACCAAGACCAGTTCCTCCATCTTCCCGGGCGTGTTTGTGGCCGGGCGCGAAGTGGCTGATGCGGCGGGCACGCTGAAGAGCGAGACAACCGTCCACGTCGGCGAGGCTTATTACACCGCTTATGACAGTTCGCCGCGCCGTTGGGGCGACTACACCGGCATGACGATTGATCCGGACGGCAAGACGTTCTGGTATCTGGGCGAGTATTCGCGTAACCAGGCTACAGCGCGCTGGTCAACCTGGGTAGGGGCTTACCAATGGTCGCTGTGCACGCCCGGCGGCGCCACGCCCACGCCCACGCCTCCTCCCGGCCCGACGGCTACGCCGACCAATACGCCGATTGCGCCCACGCCGACACCCGTGCCGCCCACGCCGACGCCTGTGCCCGGCGGAAACTTGATTCAGAACGGCGACTTTGAAGCCGGTCGGACGATCTGGACGGAGTATTCGGCCAAGGGCTATCAGGTCATCTGCACGACTTCTTGCGGCACTATTCCGACCCCGCACAGCGGCAGTTGGCTGGCCTGGATGGGCGGCGCTAATACGGAAACGGCGCGCATCACCCAGGGCTTGACCCTGCCTGCCGGTTCATCCTATTTGCACTACTGGTATCGCATCAGCTCGAATGATGCCTGTGGCTATGACTATGGCCGAGTGCAGGTGATTGTGGGCGGCACGACCAATACGCTGGCGACCTATAACCTATGCAGCGCCAATAACACCGCCAACTGGGTGTATGCGACGGTTAATGTGAGCAGCTATGCCGGGCAGACGGTGAGCGTGCGCTTTGAAGGCACAACCGACAGCTCCCTCATCAGCAGCTTCTACATTGACGATGTTGTCTTGAACAATTCCGCCACGCTGGCCGGTCAGACTGGCGATGCGGCATTGGCTGCTCCGCAACCGAAGCCGGATGCAGCTTTGTTAGCGCCGGTTCCGTCGAAGGAGTAGGCAAAAAAGCAGGGTTTTGTGTAGGCCTCCTTTCTTGAAGGAGGCCTATTTTTTTATTGGGGGCAGGGTGAGGTGATTCGGCCGAATCGCCCCACCGTTGCCCTCTCTGGGTAATCGCCATTGCCCAGGATAGATCAGGCAGGAGTATCCCATATCAAGGAGATAATCATGTTCAATCACCGTTTCTCTCGTATTGTTATATTCTTTCTACTTGTTAGTTTTGGCGTTTGGCTGATCACCCGGCCCGTAGCCCCATCTCCGGAAACCGCTGCCCGCAGCGAAGCTGTGCGGGCTTTAGGCCCTGTCGGCGTTAACAACCTGGCCCCGGCCGCTCCGGCTGACAAACTTGGCTTTGACTACGCCGTTGCCGTCCCTGTTAGCGTCAACCTGCTCGATGTGCCTCAAGGCGGTCGCGCCATTGATCCCGTGCTGGAAAAATACCGCAAAGGGGAGATTGACCTGAACGAAATTGACGGCCCCTTGAGCGAGACTGAGTTCCTCGCCCAGTTGCGCGACTCCTTGCGCCAGGGTGTCGTCGGCAACGTCCAGGTCTATGCTCCCGACGCCGCCATTGACGGTGTGCTCACTCCAGGCGCCAGCTTCAAAAGCATAGACTACACCCAATCGCAACAAGGGGTTCCCCCGGACCCTGAGATGATGGTGGGCACGAACCACATCGTGGTCAGCGTCAATACCAGCTTTCAGGTCTTCGACAAGAATGGCAACAGCCTGTATGGCCCCGTGTTGTTTGACACCTTCTGGGGCAATAATTGTGGCACCGGCTCTGCCAATATGGTGTTGTTCGACCCGTTTTCAACCTATGACGAATCGGCGAACCGCTATGTCCTGGGCATCACCGGCTATGACAGCGCCCAGAACGGCGGCGACAACGGCTATGCTTGTATCGCCGTCTCGCAAACGGACAGCGCCACCGGCTCTTGGAATTTGTACTCCTTTGACGGCAATCCTGGCGCCGGGACCGACTACTTCTTCGATTATCCCCACATTGGCACCGGACAGAACGCGCTCTACCTGAGCGCCAACATGTTCGGCAACAACTTTGTGCGCAATCATGTCATGGCTTTTGATAAGAACGCTATGTACGCCGGCCTCGCTGCCAACTCGGTCAAGGTGGATGTTGGCTCAGCCTATTTCACCCTGCAACCAGTAGACTTGAAAGGCTATACTACCGGCGGCTGGCCTACCAACCCCAGCGAGCCGCACTATTATCTGGCCGCCACCTACGGCAGCAACCAGAACCAATTACAGGTTTTCCGCTTTAACGACCCCTGGGGAACGCCCTCGGTGACGCTGGCCGGCACAGTCACGGTCAATACCTATAGCCTGCCGGTCAGCCAGCCCCAACTGGGTAGCAGCGGCTTGCTCACAGCCAACGACGATCGTATGTTGGACGCCGAATATTGGGGCGGGCGTATCTGGGGCAATCACACGATTGGCTGCAACCCTGGAAGCGGCACTGTCAACTGCATCCGCTGGTACGAAATCAACATCAGCAGCGGCACGCCCAGTCTGGTGCAACAGGGCACTTTCTCCACAGTCGGCGAATATCGCAGCTTCCCTGACCTGGCGGTCAATGCTTGCGGCGATATGTTGGTGGGTTACACCAAGACAAGTTCCAGCATTTATCCGGGTGTGTATGTAGCCGGACGTGAAGTGGCTGACGCCGCCGGCACACTTAAGAGCGAAACGACCTTGCATGCCGGCGAAGATTATTACACCGCCTACGATAGCTCGCCCCGCCGTTGGGGCGACTACACCGGCATGACCATTGACCCCGATGGCAAAACTTTCTGGTATTTGGGAGAGTATTCACGCAATCAGCCCACAGCGCGCTGGTCAACCTGGGTGGGCAGTTTTACCTGGTCTGCGTGCAGCCCTAACCCCGGTCCTACCCCCACGCCTGGGCCATCGCCGACGCCGACCAACACACCTGTCCCCCCCACGCCGCCGCCGATACCGGACGGACTC
>JAYRVN010000140.1:0-5655 GCA_041918535.1 Chloroflexota bacterium | reverse complement strand
TTCGAATCCCCGTGAGGGCACACACTCTAAAGACCGCCGGGTAACTCCGGCGGTCTTTTTTTTGTTGTCACGCCATCTTGAATGTGCCAATAAACTGTACAATTTGTCTGAGAGATTGTCAGCGGTTGAACGAATAACAACCGGTGGGCGTGCGCCCCATTGCACTCGTGGGCGGTTGGAGGCCTGCCCGCGTCGCTCTAAGGCTCTTTTTCCTGGCGCGCCCGAAAGACCAGCCGAATAGGCGTGCCGAGGAACGGGTAATACTCCCGCAGGCGGTTTTCCAGGTAACGGCTATAACTGAAATGCACGCGAGCCGGGTCATTGACAAAAAAGATGAAGGTAGGCGGCGCCACGGCCACCTGTGAGGCATAGAGGAACTTGACGCGCTGCGCCCCGGTGTTAGTCGGCGCATGTCGTTGCAGCGCCTCGCGCATGAGCCGGTTGAGGACGCTGGTCGGGATACGATAATGCCGGGCTTCGTGAATCTCTAATACCAGAGGCAAAATCTTGTCCACCCGTTGGCCGGTTTTGGCGGAGATGAACAGCAGCGGCACGTAGGGCAAGAAGTTTAGCTGCCGGCGAATGTCGGCCGTGTAGGCGTCCACGGTGTAGGTGTCCTTTTCCACCACGTCCCATTTATTGACCAGGACAATAACGCCTTTGGCTTCGTCCTGGATCATCCCGGCGACGTGAGTATCTTGCGCGGTGATGCCTTCGGTGGCGTCTAGGAGCAGCAAGACCACATCAGCGCGTTGCAGGGCTTTGATCGAGCGCAAGACGCTATACTTTTCCACGCCCGGCACAATTTTGCCGGCCCGCCGGATACCGGCAGTGTCAATAAGGGTGAAGTCTTGGCCTTCCCACGTGAGTGGCATATCGATGGCGTCGCGGGTTGTGCCGGGGATGTCGCTGACGATGACGCGTTCTTCACCAAGAAACCGATTGAGCAAGGTGGATTTGCCGGTGTTGGGACGACCCAACAAGGCGATCTTAATGCGGTCGTCCGGCTCGGTTTCTTCGCCGAGCGGCAAGACTTCCAGAATAGCATCCAACAACTCGGCCACGCCGCCGCCGTGCACCGCAGACATGGGGAAAACCTGCCCCAGAGCCAATTCGTAGAATTCGGCCGCTTCGTCCCAGCGCTGCAAGGCATCCAATTTGTTGGCGGCCACAAAGACCGGTTTCTGGGTTTGGCGCAGAATGTCGGCTATTTCACGGTCGGCGGCGGTGATACCAGCCGTCCCATCCACCACTTGCACGATCACGTCGGCATCCTGGATGGCGATTTCAGCCTGACGGCGGATGGCCGGTAAGTAGCGTTCCGAATCTTCCGAGAGGGGTTTGGTGTGCCAGCCTTCCATGAATTCCATGCCGCCGGTATCCACGATGGTAAAGGTGGCGGCTCCCCATTCGGCTTCGGCATAGAGCCGATCGCGCGTTGTGCCGGGGACTTCGGAGACGACGGCCAGTTGTTGACCGATAATGCGGTTGAAGAGGGTGGATTTGCCGACGTTAGGGCGACCCACCAGGGCAAGGAGAGTTTTCATAGGTTATGCCTGCGTCCCGGATGAGCAATGGCCGGAGACGCGAGAAGGGGGATAGGTGCAGAGGCGGGCGGGAGCGAGGGGAAGAGGGAGAGGAGGGGAATTTCGGCCGAATCCTTCCCCCCATCCGTCTCGGTAAGGGTGCGGGTGATTTGTACGGTCACCCGCGCCGGCTGAAGGGAGCGAACCTCAATATTGCGCGACAGAATACTTAGGGTTGGCGTCAACACATACGCACCTACATCCAGACCAAACAGGTCTACTGTGGCCTGGATATCCTCCTCCGGCAAAGCATCTAACTCCTCCAGTGGGCCAAACAAGAAGATGCGCACCTCGTCCACGCTGAGGGTAGCCGTCAGGCTGGCGCTGAGATTCAGAATGTTGAGCGGTCGCGCCAACACATTGCTGGTTAGGATAGGTTCAACAGCCACTTGCACCTCGACCTCTTGTTGTTCCACCAGCCTGACGCCCTCCGGCAAAACCAACCCGACGCGAAAAGTGGTGGAAGTCTTCAACCCGGTAATGTCAATCGGGGTTGTTTCCAGCACCTGAATGTTATCTAGAGCTTCAGCCGGGCCGGTGAGCAAGACGGTGCGTGGCTCGGCTACCGAGACTTGTAACAGGCGATAGCCGGGCGCGGGTTCGCCCACCCAATTTACCGACACCGTTCGCTCGGCAAAGCCGGCCAACTCCTGAACCGGGATCGTCACGGTCGCCTGCTCGGGTGTTAACACCAGACCGCCGGCCTCGGCGCTCATCACATTGCCTTGCCCATCATAGAGCACGAGGCGGATTGTCCGCACCAATGTTTCCCGCGCATTATCCATGAAAATGACGGTGCGCGCCTGGGATAGACGGTCAACTTCCCTGGCCGGGCCTGTGACCGTGATCGCGGGCGGGTCCACAATCGGGTCGCCGGCTGTATGACCGCGCGACACCGTGCCCCGCGTCTCTACTGTCACCGGCATGACGCGCGTGATTTGTTGGTCTAACTCCACGGTGATGCTTTCCGGGAAGACGGAAACAATTTGCGCCTCCGTCGCCGTGGTGAGAATTTCAACCGGTATCTCCACGACGCCAAGGTCGGCATTACTCAGATCGGCTACCGCCGTAAAATCGCCCGGCCCGAGCGTGCGTAAGACCGAGGCCGGCGCCGAGACGGTTACCAAGGCCGTGGCAGGGGGAGTCGTCAACACCAGGCCATTGGGGCGCGGGATGACCTGCAGCGGCAATTGGAGGGAGGCTGTGGTGATCGGGTCAGCCTGACGCACCGCATTGGCCCAAATCACCACCGCCAACAGGAGAGCCAGGAGAAATGTGCTGAGGCTACCCGAAAAGTATCGCAGAAGACGCGCCATAATGTCTGATGTGACCGGAAAGAAAGTGGCACGGCGAACTTAAGCGGCCGAGCTTTGGCGTGGGTTTTGCATGAAAACTTGCAAGATCGCATCCAGGCGGTCGGGATCCTGGCGGCGTAAAATTCGGCCGTTATGCGCAATGGAGATATAGCCGGTTTCTTCGGATACGACTAGAGCTATCGCATCGCTGACTTCGCTAATGCCCAAGGCGGCCCGATGCCGTAACCCCATCTTGCGGTCAGAGATCAGGCTGGTGGACAACGGCATGACGCAGCCGGCGGCGACGATGCGGCCATTGCGGATGATCACAGCCCCATCGTGCAAATCCACGTCTTTGTAGAAGATGGCGGCCAATAATTCGGCCGAAGGCCTGGCGTCCAAGAGTGTGCCGGTGTCAATGTATTCTTGCAGACCGGTATCCCGCTCAATCACCATCAAGGCGCCGTGACGTCGATTGGATAAGCGCCGACTGGCGGTTGCCAGCGCCTCTAACAGCTCGTCGTGATGCTCTCGGCGGAAGGTGCGCAAAAGGCCGCCGGCCCGCCCTAGTTGTTCCAGGGCGCGGCGTAGTTCCGGCTGGAAGATGACGGGGATGGCGACTAAAACCGCCGGCAGCACACTGGACACTACCCAGCCAAACGCCGGCAGGCGCAAAAATGAATTCAAGGCCACAAACATGACCGCCAGGACGATGAGGCCGCGCAGCAATTGAACGGCCCGAGTGCCGCGCACCAGCATGAAGCCGGTATAGAGCAGCAGAGTGACCAGCAGAATATCCAGCACGCTGGCGAGCGTGAAGTGATCCAGGTAGTAGTTGAGGCCGAATTCGGTCATGGGAAGGGGATAAGGATGGGTGGAAATTTCGGCCGAAATTATGCCGCCATCAACGCCACCAGCAAAGCCTTCTGCGCGTGCATCCGATTAGCCGCCTGCGGGAACAAAACCGAATTCGGCCCGTCAGCTACCTCGTCGGTGATCTCCTCACCCCGGTGCGCCGGCAAACAGTGCATCACCAAACAGTCGGGCTTAGCCAAAGCCACTAATGCCTGGTTGATCTGATACGGCGGGAAGACCGCCAGGCGTTGCGCCGTCTCCACTTCTTGCCCCATGCTTGTCCACACATCCGTGTAAATCACGTCCGCCTCGCGCACCGCCTCTTGCGGATCGCGCAGGAACTCAATCTGCTGCGCCGGAGAGACGCGTATAGTCTCAGCTAGACGGTAATCTTCCGCCGTCAACGTGTAACCCTCCGGCGAGGCGATGGCGAAGTGCATCCCCGTCTTCATCGCGCCGGAAAGCAGCGACCGGGCCACATTGTTGCCGTCGCCCACATAGGCGATCTTCAGGTTTGCCAGGTAACCCTTCTGCTCCAAAATGGTGAAAATATCGGCGAACCCCTGGCAGGGATGGTTATAATCCGACAGGCCGTTAATGACCGGCACGGAACTATAAGCCGCCAGTTGCACAATATGTTCGTGCTCAAACACCCGCGCCATGATGCCGTCCACATAGCCGGATAGCACCCGCGCCACATCGGGCGTGCTCTCGCGGGCGCCCATCTTAATCTCACTCGGCGAAAGATAGAGCGCATAGCCGCCGAGATGCACCATCGCCATTTCAAAGGAGACGCGCGTGCGCAGGGAAGGCTTCTGAAAAACCATAGCCAGGCTCTTCCCTTTCAGGCGCGGTTGATTGCCGCCGGCCCGCCACTCGCTTTTGAGCTGCATCGCCAGGTCTAATAAATGATGCACTTCGTCAGGGCTAAGCTCAGCCAGGCTAATGAAATGTTTCAAGGGAGCCTCCTTCAGGCGTGGAATATTGCCCGCGTGACTGTGATATGGATGTTGAAAGTATATCACAGGGCCAATTGAATGACATATCGGGGCGCGCCGCGTTCAGGCAGGAAGTTTGCGGCTAACGCTGCTCGCTACTACAATACCATGTATGGGCGCACACGGGCGAACCTCTGCCAAAGGCGATTATGACAATACCGATTGTTGAAGCACATGACTTGACCAAGACATTCGCGTTGGGCGACGAAAAAGTGGCGGCCGTGAATGGTGTGGAGTTTGCCATTCAGCGCGGCGAAGTGGTGGCTATCAGCGGTCCGTCGGGCAGCGGCAAGAGCACTTTGTTGGGCTTGATCGGCGGCCTGGATGCGCCCAGCGCCGGGACGATTGCCATTGACGGCGTAGATATTTCTCACATGCACGAGCGTGGTCTGACGCGCCTGCGCAATGAGAAAATCGGCTTTGTCTTCCAATTTTTTAATCTGATTAATACTCTGACGGCGCTGGAGAATGTGGCCTTGCCGGTGCAGTTTGCCGTGCGGCGACAGTATGAGCCGGAGGCGCGGGCCAAGGAATTACTGATCCGGCTGGGGCTGGGGAATCGTTTGCAGCATCGGCCGAATCAACTTTCCGGCGGTGAGCAACAACGGGTGGCTATCGCCCGCGCTCTGGCCAATAGCCCGCCCCTGCTCCTGGCCGATGAGCCCACCGGCAACCTCAACACCGAAGCCGGCGACTTGGTTCTCCACACCTTGAAACAGGCCCGCGACGAATTTGGCGCTACGGTCGTCATTGTCACCCATGACCCCCGCATCGCCGCCCAGACCGATCGGCAACTATACCTGGTAGACGGGAGGCTGGTGGGGCAGTTGGATAGTTAGGTGGTGAGATAGCTGCGTTATTGGGCCGTCCGCTGCCACGCCGCCCGCTTTTCCATTTCTATGCACCACTTTTCTTTCTACC